>NZ_DBNJ01000016.1:0-7580 GCF_002297765.1 Thalassolituus sp. UBA675 | reverse complement strand
CAACCATTAAATCCGTATACCCAATAAAGCAAAGACAGCAATAACAGTCACAACGAAAAAGGGCGCTCATTGAGCGCCCTTTGACTGGCTGATCTTGCGATCAGTTTTCCTGTGCCGGTGGTCAGTTCCAACCCACGCGGTCAAAGATTTTAACTGCCGTCACCTGATGCTCGCCCAAGGCGCTTGCATTAATGGTGTCTTCTTTGAAGTCTCCCATCGCCTCAAGTACGGAGTCTGTTTCCGCGCCCTCAACCACAGAATATTCGTGGTTTGCTTCGACAAAATACTTCTGTGCCTCAGGCTCCGTCAGGTACTCTAGAAATGCAATTGCATTAGCACGGTTAGGTGCATGCTTTAATACACCCGCACCACTGATGTTAACGTGTGCTCCGTATCCGCCTTCTTCCTGATTCGGGAACAATACACCCACCGCTTTCACGCTTTCATCGCCTTCAGCCTGCAAACGCGCAACATAATAGGTATTTACGATACTGATCCGACACTCACCCGACGCCACTGCACGAATATTAGAAACGTCATTGCCTTGTGGTTTCTTCAGCAGGTTATCCATCACCCCTTGTGCCCACGCCTCTGCGGCTTCTTCACCATCGTGTTCAACCAATGATGCCAGCAATGAAATATTGTAAATGTTAGATGATGAACGAACGCAGATCTGCTTGCTGAACTTTGGGTCAGCCATATCTTCATAGGAATTCAGGCCTTCAGGCAGACCGCGCTCTTTGTTGTAAATAATAATTCGCGCACGCTTCGACAAGCCGTACCACAAGCCATCCGGATGACGGAGGTGAGCGGGAATACGAGCATCCAGCACGTCTGATTCTACCGGACTGAAAATGCCACGCTGCTCCGCGCGAAATAGGCGCCCCGCATCGACCGTTACCAGAATATCGGCTGGAGAGTATTTGCCTTCGTTAACGATTCGTTCAATCAGAGTATCACTTGGTGCTTCGATCAGATTGACCTTCACGCCTGTGCGCTTTTCGAAGTTTTCATACAAAGCGATGTCTGTGTCGTAGTGACGCGCGCTGTAAATATTCACCACGTCAGCAGCAAACACAGGTAGGCTCAGTGCTACAGCCATCGTGCTGGCTAGCAGTTTTCTGCTAAAAGAAATCATACGTTCTCCAGATTTATTTAAATAGAAAGACGCCGGTCTGGTTCGCGATCAAATCCACGCGATCCCCCAGCTGATACTGACTCACATCATCGATCAGTACTCTCAATGGCTCAGTTGCAGATGGCGTATTGTTGTTAGTAAGAAAAGCCAGCCAATCGTGGCCAATATATCTGAGACCGGAAATAACGACGTCCGACTTTTCATTTTTTTTCAAACTTAATCCTTTTGGCCTGACCACAAGGGTGTGTGCGTCGCGATAGCTACTCAATCGCTCAGCCTCTGCCTGAATTCTGCCGAACGCAGTATCAAACCCATGTTCATCTGCTGCAGTAATAGCCAGTCGTTGAGACCCGCCGAACAGTGTCGCCACGGCCACGGTCGCGGGTGACTCAAACACTTCTTGCGGAGTCCCGACCTGCGCAATCACACCCTGATCGAGCACGGCAATGCTGTCTGCCATTTCCATTGCTTCGTCAGGATCATGAGTAACCAGAAGGGCCGTCGTACCTTTTTCTTTGATAGTACGGCGAGCCGCTTCCCGTAATGTCCGGCGCAGCGTGATGTCGATACTCGCGTAGGGTTCGTCCATCAGCAGAATTTTTGGTTCCGGTGCCAATGAACGCACCAGTGCAATTCGCTGTTGCTGTCCACCAGACAATTGATGCGGATAGCGCTGTCCATATTCGTCCAAGCCAACCAGCTCGAGAAGCTCTTTCACTTTTTCCTGCTGCTCGCGTCGGCTCAGATCCCGAATACCGAAGGCAATGTTTTCTGCCACTGTCATATTCGGAAACAGTGCATTCTCCTGAAACATCAGCCCCACCGGGCGAGCTTCCGGGGGCGGGTGCAGACCATCATTCGCCAGCACTTCATTATCCACGTGGATCTCACCACGCTGAACTTTCTCCAACCCAGCGGCAAGGCGGAGCAGGGTGCTTTTGCCACCGCCCGATGGCCCCAATAAACAAGTAATCTGACCAGGCTCGACGGCAAAATCCAGCTCGTGAAGTACGGGAGTAGCACCGTAACTGTGGCTTATCTGAGAAAAAACTAACGGCATACAGGCGGGCTCGAATAACAGGTGTCACATATGCGAATGGTTCTTTATACTACACCAACCTCACGCGTAATATTAGAGCCGGCATGCAAAACCAACAGACGCAATGGCGTTGGCTAATCAGCAGTTTTCTTATTTCTGTTTTTACGCTTGTTCCCGTTATTGTCATTCTGACCTCCCTGTTCGCTCCAACGACATCAACATGGTCACATATCAGCAGTAGCGTTCTGCCCGGATACGTAGGTAACACTCTGCTCCTGATGGTTCAGGTCGCGCTCTATACCACTGTAATTGGCGTGGGAACGGCGTGGCTCACCGCTGCAACCGAGTTCCCCGGACGTCGAATTCTGACCTGGGCGTTAATGCTGCCACTCGCCGCCCCTGCTTATATCGTCGCCTATGTTTATACCGATCTGCTGGATTACAGTGGCCCGGTGCAGACCCTGATCAGAAGCCTGACTGGCTTGTATGCTGGTGAGTATTACTTTCCTGAAATACGCTCGTTGAGTGGTGCGGCCTTCATTATCAGTCTGGTGCTGTACCCCTATGTGTACCTACTGGTTCGTGTGGCCTTTATCCAACGCTCGGCGACACTTTATGATGCAGCGCGCACCTTGGGGGCCAGTCCGTTTTATGCATTCTGGCGCATCGCCTTACCAGCAGCCCGACCCGCCTTAGTGGGTGGCCTAGCATTGGTCTTGATGGAAACGCTGGCGGATTACGGCACGGTTGATTACTTCGCCGTACCCACCTTCTCGACGGGCATATTCCGAACCTGGTTTTCAATGGGGGATAAGGCTGCGGCACTGAAGTTAGCGGCGGTCATGTTCAGCTTTGTTGTTCTGCTCATCGTGATCGAAAAGTACAACCGGCGCCCGTCTCAGGCTCAAGCCATCGCCCGCGACGGTAACCTTCAGCGCACCCAGCTGACAGGCCTAGTAGCAGCAGGCGCGACATTACTGTGCGTTCTGCCTGTCGTATTGGGCAGCTTGATCCCTGGTGGCACCCTCGCGTATTTCGCACTGACCACAGGTGATCCACTGCTAGGACATGGCTTTACCGGGTTTATCGGCAATAGCCTGCAAGTGGCTTTGTCAGCGACACTGGCCGCTGTCATCATCGCGCTTGTCCTGACGTACGCTAAGCGTCTGACTGACAGCAAAGCCGTGAACCTTTCTATCCAACTATCAACACTGGGTTATGCGCTACCCGGTGCCTTGCTGGCAGTAGGCTTGTTCGCCCCGGTATCGCAATTCGATCGCGCCATCGCTACCTTCTTTGACGAGCAGTTTGATATTCAGACTGGGCTACTACTGACCGGTACGGTTGCCATCGTTGTATATGCTTATGTCGTGCGCTTTCTCACCGTGGCGTTCAACTCGACCAACAGTGGCATGGAAGCTATTCCTCCGATATACGATCAAGCCGCTCGCAGCCTGGGAGCGACTCCATGGCGCGTATTGAAAAGTATCCACCTGCCATTGATGAGCCGCTCAATACTGGCAGCGGGCATCCTTGTCTTCGTCGACAGTATGCGCGAGCTACCCGCTACCTTGCTGTTGCGCCCGTTCGATTTTGAAACGCTGGCGACCCGCGTCTATAAGCTGGCCAGCGATGAGCGCATCGCCGAGGCCTCCACCGCATCTTTACTCATTGTCGTTATCGGCCTCGTGCCTGTCCTGCTGCTCAACAAGCTATCCGATAAGCGCTGACGAGACTGCCGTTCTGATAGCCGAGTCTCGTCCTGATTGTCAGGAGACACACATAGTATCGAATTGAATATTGGCCTCTTTGAACTAAACCTTGAGAACAGGCCAACGTTCACGAGAGGCAGCCCCATGTTTCTGAGGCACACGAGCAAACAGCAGCAAGCTGCCTATATACGACCACAAACCATGGTACTCGGCCTGCTTCTCTTGCTCACACTCGTGACAGTCGGCCAATACTACTTGTCTGAACAGCGCGTGTTTGATCAGTATCAGCAGGCTTCAGGCGAGCAGCAGAGCGCCATCATCGATGAACTCGCCAAGCAGTTCGAAAGGGACTATCACCAGCTACGCTTCCTTTATGCGACTCCACCCATACATGGCATAGTGCGGTCCTCAGGCAACGGCGGTATCGATCCGCTCGACAATACCCGGCAGGCACAATGGAAAGCCCGTCTGGAAACCATCTTTCAAGCTTACATTGAAAATAACGCTCACGCGTTGCAGGCGCGCTATCTGATCAATGACGGCAACTGGTCGGAAATTATTCGTGTGCAGCGCACCGGCAGCAGCACCCGGGTTGCAAACAGTACCGAACTTCAGGAGAAGCGGGGCCGCGATTACGTTGAAATACTGCCCTATATCCGAGCCAACGACTTCTACCTATCCGATATTGAACTGAATAAAGAATACGGGCGCGTTTCCTATCCACATCAATCAGTTTACCGACTCGTCATGCCGATATATGCGCAAGATGGCCATCTTTTCGGCGCACTGGTTCTTAACTTTGACGCCTATTTCCTGCTGTCTCGTCTCAGTAACCTGGCAGCCAATACAAGCAAAGTGTACCTGTACGATCACGATGGCCATATCCTTGTGTCACCCACATCGGGAGAGGCCTTCAGCTTTGAATTCGCAAACGCCACGCTCTGGAGCGACCTGTACAGCGCAGAGCAAAACTCTATTCACCGCGGTACCGCACTCGTATCAGCAAACAGCGACGGAGCGCACTACTACCTGACGCAGCGCCAGCTGAACATGCCCGGCTCCAATGGTGATCGGTTTATCAAGGTTGCCATAGCGACCCCAACGCGGCTTATCCAGCAACAAACGATCTCAGACACGTTGCGGTTCAGCGCCGCCGCCTTAGTTGTTTCTTTCGTACTGAGTGTGCTGTTCCTGTTCTACCAGCGGCAGGTACGTAAAACCTTAAATCTGAGTGATACCGAAGCACGCTTCCGTGCCATTGTGGATGACTCAACGGATGCCATCATAGGGATGCGCACGGACGGAACCATAACAAGCTGGAACAGCGCTGCAACCAGCATCCTGGGTTATAGCAGCCGCCAGATTGAAAACAGTGACTTTACCGAGACCTTTGCCACTGGCGAGCATCAGGAATGGGTCAAAGAAGTGATCGCCAGCGTTGCTGAAGGTGGTCAACCTGAGACATTACGCGTACCTCTTGTCTCAAAAAATCAGCACACTCTGACCACCCAACTCAGCGTATCACCCATCAAAACGGCCAAGGGAGCGGCCATCGGTGTTTCTGCAATCATTCGGGACATCAGCGAACAGGAACGAGCAGAACAACGAATCCGCGATTTAAACACTAACCTCGAAGCCGTCGTCGAACAGAGAACCGAAGAACTCGAGCAGGCACGAAATATGGCACTGTCCGCAAGCCGCGCCAAGAGCCAGTTTATTGCTAATGTCAGCCATGAAATCCGGACACCTCTTAATGGCATTATTGGTATGCTTCAGTTGATTCGCCGCGGCGAACTCAGAGTTCAGGAAAAGCGGTATCTTGATCTTGCAGATACCAGCTCACAATTATTGGCAGCGATCGTTAATGATGTCCTCGATTTTTCAAAGATCGAAGCAGGAAAACTCGATATTGATAATATCCCCTACGACCTCAATCGCTTGATCTCAGATCTGGTGCTATCCATGTCAGTCCCGGCGTCAGAAAAAGGTCTGGAGATCATTCTCGATGTTTCAGAAGTACAGTCACCTTCGCTTTCCGGTGATGCAAACCGTATCCGCCAAATACTCACCAACCTGATTAATAACGCGATCAAGTTTACGCTGAAAGGGCATATTCTTGTACGGCTGACTACGCAGAATACAAACGCAGAAAGCACCACATTGAGCATCGAAGTAGAGGATACCGGTGTCGGTATAAGCAAAGAAAAACTGCCAACCATTTTCGACGCCTTTGTTCAGGAGGATGCGGCGGTAACAAGAGAATTTGGTGGTACAGGCTTGGGACTCACTATTACCAATAAACTCTGTAAGTTAATGGGTGGCAGACTGGATGTTCAGAGCGAAAAAGGATCAGGCACTAAATTCACAGCCACTTTTGTTCAGAAATTGGCAGTAGGTTCAGAAGCTGAAAAACAAAACCCCGATTTTTCCGGGCTCAACTTCCATGTCATTGACCGCTCCGATGATTCAGCGGCAAACCTGGTAAAACTTCTCAAAAGCTGGGGTGCTCAAGCAATCAGCTCACGTCACCCACGGCCTGATGCGCATATCCGGAAAGGTAGCTACATAATCATTGATGCCACTCTGGCCGAAAACTTCGTACCTCATGAAAACGTCGCTGGAGTCATCATCACCGTGCCTCACGTAAAGCGCACAGAGATCGAACTTCCCGACTTGCATGGAGCCTTCCGTTTATCGAAACCCATTACTCCGGTGCAACTGGAGTATGCGGTTCGCCGATTAAAAACAGGATCTGCTGACGAAAAAAGTTCCAATCTGGAGAGCAGCGGTAAAACTGCCGCCCTGGCAGGGCGAAGAATTCTCGCGGTTGACGACAACCAGATTAACCTGGCGGTAATAGAGGGAATGGTGCGTCACCTTGGCGCTGAAGTCGTTTCCGCCGGAAATGGCGTAGAAGCCATCGATATGCTGCGTCGCTCCGGCCACCTGATTGATCTTATCCTTATGGATTGTCAGATGCCTTCCATGGACGGCTATGAGTGTACTCGCCAGATTCGCGGGGGATATGCCGGCGATAGTGCCTGCAGAATCCCTGTCATCGCAATGACTGCAAGTGCTATGGCAGGAGATCGTGAGAAATGCCTGCTCTCCGGTATGGACGATTATTTAGCCAAACCGATTGATAACGAAGAGCTGCGGAAAGCACTGACTCAATGGATGTCAGCCGTCACCTCTGCCGAATATCAGCCTGTAGAGCAGCTGGTGGTTGAAAAAAGCACTGACCTGGATATATACCCCGTGTGGGATAAGCCAACCGTCATGAAGCTGGTAAGTAATCAGGAAGAGCGACTAGGAAGATTAATTGATGTATTTCATGAGGCCAGTGAAGAAAAAGTCGCTAAATTGAAGAGCGCGCTGGCGCGGACTGATACCGCAGAGGTCGTGTCGCTCGCTAAGTTCCTGCAAGGCTCGTCGGCCAGTGTTGCGGCGACGCGGTTGCAACATATCTGCAAAACCCTGGAAGCCGAAGCCCGCGAGGGGCACATGGATACGCTGAAGAAATATAAGCACATGTTTGAGGATGAATACGACAAGCTGGAAGAAGCGTTCAGCGAGTTTCTGAGCAAGCGCAATCAGGCGTGAAACAGACAATGGTCGAGAAATGATTGGTAGTAAACTAAAAGACCACCAAAAAGCCCCGCCGTTACCACTGCTGTCCCACAGTTTTGGG
>NZ_DBNJ01000017.1:0-66904 GCF_002297765.1 Thalassolituus sp. UBA675 | reverse complement strand
AGCTGACTGAATAGCTCCCACAGGCAGGCTTCCTCACATAAAACTGGTACATGCCGGCGAACAGCGCAGGTTCAATCTGTTCCAATGTATGCCAATCATTTAACGTCAGGTTAGCCGGTGGCAAACGCAGTATTTTTTCTGCGAGCTGCTGAGCGCCCGGTGGCGGCACAATGCCAACCCATTCGAGGTCGGCACTTTCAATCATGCGACGTATTTCCTGCAGATCAAATGTGTGTTCCTGAGTATGGAATAACAAGTCGCGCACACTGCTCATGCTGTAAAAATCGGGTGATTGCAGAATGGCGCGCCAGCGTCCTTCTCCTTGATGAAGCAAAGCTTCGCGCACTGTGCGTATATCCTGTTCGCTTTCGGGAAGTTTGCAATTCAATTCAGAACGAAGCTCCGAGATGAGCGTTCTTGCCTGACGACTGTAGAGGGCGAGCTTCATGATGCCACCGGGTTTTAGTACATCAATCAGCGCCTTCAGGCCCGCCTCAGGCGTTTCCATATGATGCAGGACACCTGAACTCTCAATTACATCAAACTGTTGTCCCAGGCGCTCTGAGACAAGAATATCACCCAAGATGAAGTCTACTGGCAGGTGATGATGCTCCGCCTGGACTTGTGCGTAGCCCAGAGCAGAAGCACTGAGATCCATCGCAGTCACCTGCATACGGTGAAAGTACTTAACCAGTCGCAAAGCATGGCGGCCGGTGCCGCAGCCTGCAACGAGCACATTGATCGGCCCGGATTCTGGTTGTAGATCGTCCAGACGACTCGGAAACAGTGCCTGAAGCGATGCGTAGTAGTCGGTCTTCTGGTTATATCCCAAACTTGTCCAGCGAGGATATGGATGTTCCTCGTATTGAGTTTTTACTTTACGTGATGTGGCGTTGCTACTGAGCCCAAGAGAAGGAATTGCCTTAGCTGCCGCGGCAACGCGCAGAGGTTGATCGAGGCACAGACTCATCAGCTCATTCAGATGGCCAGACCATTGCAACGCTTTCTCGTTAAGAGCCGTGTAAAAAGGTGCTTTGCGCAATGGCTGGTACATCATGGTCAGTAGCATGATAGCGCTGATATCTTCGGCTTTTAATTCAGTTATCCGCAGGATTTTTGCTGCCAGCTGGTTGAGCTGATTGACGAGCGTCTGCTCTTGCTGGCTGATAAACCACACAGCTTCGTTCAGCTCGACCTGACCCGCCAGTGCAATGACCAGCGGCATAAATTCTGAGTCTATTGCCAGGTCGCGACTGCTATTCAGCAGAATGCTCTGACGTAGGGTAATTAACAGGCGCTCTATTAACGGATCACTGAAATGAAAGCGCATCATGGCTTTCAACAGAAGGGGATCTGATGCAATGGCTTCCGGCTCGATCGGGCAGCCGGCTTCACTCAGGTGAAGTTTGTGTTTGAGCAGTGAAGTGGTGAGGCTTCTCAGCTGGTTATAGTCGACGTCTTTAAACTCGAACCAGCGCAACAGCTCGCTTTCCAATTCCTGAGAATAGAAGTCTGCAACGATGTAGCTGGCAGCTTCGAATAATTTGCTGCGGATCTGAACATCATCAGAGCGGGTTTTTATCAGCTCGCGGTATAACTGAAAGGCTTCGAGATATTCGCCTTGTAGTAGACGGATATGAGCGAGATAGATAGGAGCTTTCGTGCTCGTTCTCGAAATACGCGTTGCATCCGCAAAGTAATCGGCCGCGAGTGTCTGCTTTCCTTCGATCAGAGCCAGGTGTCCTGCGCTGTACAACAGGCCGGTACTTTCTGGCTTAAGGCTTAAACCGGTGGCCAGCCAGTGATGGGCTTCGTCATTGGCACCACGGCGCATAGCGATACGGGCGAGCAGGTTAATACCGGGAATGTAATTGTTGTCAGCCTGCCATGCCTGATAAGCAAGGTCGGCAGCCTGAGACAATAATACTGGGTTGTTTCCCCGGCTGGCCTCATTGTAACAACGGCTGGCGGCAGCGAGCAGACTTCGGTGGTCTGTCTGCCGTGCTGTATTTAATTGTGCTGTCGTTTGTACGCTGGCCATGGGAATAACCTCTGAGCATTTACAGCCCTACGATCAAATTCTGTGCCATTTTTTATATCGTTGATTTTATTGAGGTTTTCAATCTGGCTGGGCGAGGAGGGCGGCCGTTTGCCGCTGGTTGCCGGGCAAGAGCTTGCCGCTTGTGCCGTCTGAAAACTCACCGAAACTACAAAAAGTTACTAAAGAATTCTGCGCGCAGGCCGTCAAAGAGAGTATCACTTGATCATGCTCATCAGGTTTTTCGGTGGGCTATTTCGGCAGGAGAGTTGTGTATGTATCAATCCGGCGCGTCGCAATACCAAAAGGTAAACGTTACGTCCGAGGTCCTCGATGCGGACCCACACCGTCTGATTCAGCTTCTGATGGAAGCGGCTCTGACGCGTATGGCGCAGGCGAAAGGAGCTATCCAGCGTAAGGATATGCAGGAGAAGGCTAGTTTGCTCGGCAGGGTGAATGAAATCATCCAGACGCTGAAGTCGAGCCTGGATCACACTCAGGGCGGTGAACTGGCCGGAAATCTGGACCGCCTTTATGATTATATGGTCCGTCGGATTCTGGAGGCGAGCGGCCAGAATAGTACAGACATGATTGATGAAGTTATGGGGCTGATGCTGGAGGTGAAGACGGGCTGGGACGGTATTCGTCAGGAATATCTTGAGTCCGTACATGGTACTCGCCCTGAAACCGACGAATCGGCACCGGGGCGCCTGTCGAGTTCAGTATCTGCCTGAATTCTCACGATTTTTTTTCACTTGTGTGAACTCCCTTGCCCTCTCTTTAGAGGGCTTTTTATTGTCCTGAGGCGCCAAATTCTGAAGTATTTCAACAAATTAAGTGTAGATTTGAGCTAACTGGATAAGTTTTAACGTCAGAAGTTTGACTTCGTCGCAATTTGATACTTAACTGAAAAGAGGGAAGTCAATCAGTTGGCGTCGATTACGCTGTTCCGTGTTTTATTGAGGTAAAGGGCATTTGCCATGTGGAGAGAAATCAAAATTTTACTTGTCGATGACGACGAACAACGTCGCCATGATCTAAAGGTGATTCTCGATTTCCTGGGCGAAGAAGTTATCGTGGCGGGCTCGTCAGACTGGCGCAAAGTTGCGGATGCCAGCATTGAAGAGAGCACTGAGATCAGTGCAGTAATGCTGGGCGACTGCGATGGTCAGCCATTGGAGAAGACGGTCGAGGCTATGCTCGCTTGGGACAAAGGTCTCCCGTTCCTTTTTGTTGGCAGTCAGGTTCAGGTCGATGAATTATCAGAAAATGTTCGTCGCTGTGTACTAGCCAGCCTGGCAATGCCCCCAAGTTACAACAAGATGCTGGATAGCCTTCATCGCTGTCAGGTGTTCCGCGAGCAATATACGCACAATCGTAGCCGCGGTGAGCGACGTGAAGTTCAACTTTTCCGAAGCCTTGTGGGTACCAGCCGTCAGATTCAGCACGTACGCGAGTTGATCATGCAGGTGGCTGACAAAGACGTCAGCGTTATGATCCAGGGTGAAAGCGGCACGGGTAAAGAAGTGGTTGCCCGTAATCTGCATTACCACTCCCATCGCCGTAATAAGCCCTTTGTGCCTGTGAACTGTGGTGCTATCCCAGCTGAGTTACTTGAGAGTGAGTTATTCGGTCACGAGAAAGGTGCGTTTACTGGTGCAATCAATAGTCGTCCGGGACGTTTTGAGCTGGCCGAAGGTGGTACGCTCTTCCTTGATGAGATCGGCGACATGCCCCTCAACATGCAGGTGAAAATTCTTCGTGTGTTGCAGGAGCACACGTTTGAGCGTGTTGGCAGTAATAAAACGCTTAAGGCGAATGTTCGGGTGATTGCAGCGACTCACAAGAATCTTGAGAAGATGATTGAGGACGGCTCGTTCAGGGAAGACCTGTATTACCGTCTGAACGTGTTCCCTATCGATATGCCATCGCTACGCGAGCGCGTTGAAGATTTACCCCTGCTTCTTAATGAACTTATTTCGCGTCTTGAGAATGAGAAGCGCGGCTCGATCCGCTTTAACTCGGCTGCCATTATGTCGCTCTGTCGTCACGAGTGGCATGGCAATGTTCGTGAACTTGCGAATCTCGTGGAGCGTCTGGCCATTCTGCATCCTTACGGTGTGATCGGTGTAAATGAACTACCGAAGAAATTCCGTCATGTCGATGAAGACGATGAGCAGTACACGCCACCGGTTGTGGCAGATGTTACCCAGAACGAAGGCCTGGCGGGTGTTGATAGTCCAGCGTTGCTGCCGGTGAACGGCCTGGATCTGCGGGAATATCTTTCCGATCTCGAGTGCTCACTGATTCAGCAGGCGCTCGATGATGCCAATGGTGTTGTTGCTCGCGCTGCCGAGAAACTGAGTATCCGCCGCACTACGCTGGTGGAGAAAATGCGTAAGTACAATATTAACCGTAAAGAAAAAGACATGGCCTGAGCAGGCCAGAAAGCGGCCTGCGTCTGCGGGCCGCTGTCTGCAATCCCACCTGACTTTCGTAACCTTTCTTTCTTAAATCATCCACCCTCAAAACTATTTTCGATTGCTGGCACGCTAATTGCCCAATACCTACTAGTGACATTTTTCCGCCGCAAATGTGGTGTTCTGGTGAGGTATTTATGGCGAGTGTGGCATTAAGTTCAGTTCCTGACGATCAGCAGCCGCTGGACCCCAGCGAGCTAAAGCGTGCATTTAACATGTTCAATGAAATGTCGCAGCAGCTGACAGACTCCTACGCCTTTCTTGAAAATAAGGTCGAGCAACTCAGTGGTGAGCTGGCGACAGTATCTGCTCAAAGGATGCAGGAGTTGGGCGAAAAAGAACGCCTGGCCGATCGTCTGGAAAGCCTGCTGCAGATGTTACCTGCAGGTGTTCTGCTGCTGGATGAAAATGGCGTCATTATTCAGAGTAACCCAGCCGCCGAAGACCTTTTATTAGCGGCTTCGGGGGCTGGCACCTTGCTTGGCCAGCGCTGGCGTAATGTGATTAAGCGTTGTTTCAAACCGCGCCGTGATGATGGTCATGAAATTTCGCTGGTTGATGGTCGCCGTGTCAGTCTGCGCACCGCAGCTATGACCAATGAGCGTGGGCAGCTGATCCTGCTTACTGATCTGACAGAAACCCGTGCATTACAGTCTCAGTTGGCTCAACACGAACGCTTGTCCGCCATGGGGAAAATGGTTGCGTCTCTGGCGCATCAGATCCGGACACCGCTGGCCGCGGCGACACTCTACGCGGGCCATCTTAATTCCGAAGATCTTGCTGAAGAACATCGTATTCGCTTTGCCGGTAAGTTGCAGGAGCGACTTCATCACCTGGAAAGCCAGGTGCGCGATATGTTGATTTTTGCCCGTGGCGAGGCGCCATTAAACGATGATGTGAAAGTGACGTCCCTGCTGGATGGTATTGCCTCGGCGATGGAGGTTGCCGTCGCCCAGAGCGGTGCTGTCTGCACGCTTGAGAATGAAGTGGGGGAAGCTTCCCTTATGTGTAATCGGGACTCTTTAATCAGTGCAGTAATGAACCTGATTAATAACGCACTTGAGTCCTGTGAGCATCCTATCGAGATCAAGTTGGTCGCCCGTCGTGACGATCAGGGCAGATTATGTCTCGCCGTGATGGACAACGGCCCCGGCCTCCCGGACGAGAAGAAAAATCGCATGATGGAGCCTTTCTTTACAACGAAGAGCAACGGTACAGGGCTTGGCCTTGCGGTTGTTCAGGCGGTTGTTCGTGCCCATCACGGTGATTTCAGATTAACCGACAGTCCACTGGGTGGGGTGTCTGCAGAAATGTACCTACCGCTCGCACGCGGTTAATTCAAACAGGTATCTAAGAGGAATTATTATGCGCTTACTCGTTGTTGAAGATGATCCGACTCTACGTGAAGCAGTTGTAGATACCCTGAAAATGAAAGGGTATGACGTTAAGGAAGCTCCGAACGGTATCGAAGCCGTGGCTTTGCTGAACCACCATAATTTCGACGTTGTTCTGTCGGATATTAATATGCCAGGCATGGACGGTCTTGAGTTACTTAACCATGTGAAACAGCAGCATCCATGGCTACCCGTTCTTTTGATGACTGCCTATGGTGATGTTTCTCAGGCGGTTCAGGCGATGCAGAAAGGCGCTGATGATTACCTGATGAAGCCCTTCGAGCTGCGTGAGCTTGAGGCTCTGTTGAAGCCTTATACGCAGGGTGAAGCTCAGGTATCAGATAAAGATCAACCAGTGTGTGAATCTTTTGCATCGCAGCAGTTATTTCAGATGGCCATGCGTGTCGCGGCAACAGATTCTACGGTTCTTATCAGTGGTGAGAGCGGAACAGGTAAAGAAGTTCTTGCCCGCTATATTCACCAGAATTCCCCCAGAAAAAGTGGCCCGTTCATTGCGCTGAACTGTGCTGCGATTCCGGAAAATATGCTGGAAGCCATGCTGTTCGGCTATGAAAAGGGCGCGTTTACTGGCGCCTACAGTGCGATGCCGGGCAAGTTTGAACAAGCGGATGGTGGCACCATTCTGCTTGATGAAATTACTGAAATGGACATGGGCCTTCAGGCGAAACTGCTGCGTGTATTGCAGGAGCGTCAGGTGGAGCGTCTCGGCGGCAAGAAAACCATTGATCTTGATGTGCGTATCATTGCCACAACAAACCGTGAACTGGCGGACTATGTGGCCGAGGGTAATTTTAGAGAAGATCTTTACTACCGCCTCACCGTATTTCCACTTCAGTGGCTGCCACTGCGGGAACGCCGTGATGACATTTTGCCGTTAGCACGCCGACTGTTGGCTCATCATGCTGACAAGATGAAACGTCCAGCACCATCGTTGCATGCCGATGCAGAGCGTAAGTTGGTAACGCACAGCTGGCCCGGCAACGTTCGTGAGCTGGATAACACAGTCCAGCGTGCACTGATTATGCAGACTGGAAATCAACTGAACGCTAATGACTTTATTCTGACTCCGGTGCCAAAGCATCGTCAGGTTTCAGCACCGGTTTCCGTGGATGCGGCTGATGTCGTGCAGGATGAAGGCGAGTTAGGTTCTGATTTGCGTACCCGTGAGGTTGAATTAATCGTTCGGGCATTGAAAGAAGAACCCAGTAGAAAAGAAGCCGCTGAACGGCTGGGTATCAGCCCTCGAACACTACGCTACAAGGTGGCGCGCTTAAGAGATGAGGGTGTTGATGTTGAATCTATGGTGCTGGCTGCGTCTTAAACGCGAAGCTGGCAAGGGGTTTGCAGCGTCAAAGAATACATCGGAAAAATACAGAAAAAGTGTCAAAAATAAGTTGCCGATGCGTTGCAGAAGAGGGTGTAGAAAATGGTTGATCGTGTTGATGTAAGTTCAGTTCTGATGCAGATGCGACAGGTAAAAGATCAGTTGCGTTCGCAGAATGAAATGGCCAGCCAGGGAGTGCGACCAAATGCTGAAATGGACGCCGTTGCACGGATCTCTAAGCAAGCCGAGCAAGCAACCAGCATTAACGAAGTCAGTGGTGATAATACGGTCCCTGATTTCCAGTCCATGTTTAAAAATGCCATCGATAATGTGAATGAAAATCAGCAGACGGCTGCACAGCTGGCAACACGGTTTGAACAGGGCGATCCTTCCATTGATCTGCCAGAGGTCATGATTGCTCTGCAGAAATCCAGCGTTTCTTTTCAGGCGATGACACAGGTTCGTAACAAACTTGTCGAGGCCTATAAAGACATCATGAACATGCCTGTATAACGAGCTGAGCTATGGAAAACGTACCCGCACAAGCAGGCGCCGGCGCTGATGGCGCTAATGCAAACGCTCAGGAACCACAGGCAAGTAGCACGAATACTGGTGCCGAAGGCCTAAGCGAGAATAGTGCTCCGACATCCGGACATCCTCTGCTCGCTGGATTCAGCAGCCTGCCAATGACGCGTCAGGTGATGGCGATTGGTGGTATCGCACTGGTCGTAGCCATTGGTATTGCGGTCATGATCTGGTCAGGCGAACCCACCTACAAGCCTCTGATTCACCGCATGCAGGATCACAACGCTCAGGACATTGTCGAGATCCTGAATCGTGAGGGTATTCCCTTTCAGATCGACCCGACGA
The DNA here is from genome assembly GCF_002297765.1 of Thalassolituus sp. UBA675. Taxonomy (NCBI): domain Bacteria; kingdom Pseudomonadati; phylum Pseudomonadota; class Gammaproteobacteria; order Oceanospirillales; family Oceanospirillaceae; genus Thalassolituus; species Thalassolituus sp. UBA675. The sequence goes on along the minus strand of NZ_DBNJ01000017.1, from coordinate 58,777 downwards.
CCCAGGTGCTAATGGTCGAAGCAGGCGATGTGCATCAGGCAAGAATGAAACTCGCTGCGGCCAGCCTGATCGATGATAAAACCGTCGGGCTGGAAGTGCTTGAGCAGGACAGCGCGCTCGGTACCAGTCAGTTTATTGAAAATGCACGCTATCGCCGCGGTCTGGAAGGTGAACTTGCACGTACGGTTGCCAGTGTTAAATCGGTGCGCAATGCCCGTGTTCATCTGGCGATTCCCCGTCAGTCGGTGTTTGTACGTGATCAACGTAAGCCCCGTGCATCGGTATTTGTAGAGTTATATCCCGGCAGTAACCTGAGTAAAGATCAGGTAGAGGCCGTTGTGAATCTGGTCGCAACCAGTGTCAGTGAAATGGATCGGTCTGATGTGTCAGTGGTTGATCAGCACGGCAATCTGCTGTCGAAAATTGAAGATGACACGGAAGAAATGCTGGCAGCCCGCCAGCTGGAATATCGCGAGAAAGTTGAGTCGTCTATTTCTGACGCGGTGAATAATATTCTTCAGCCGGTGCTGGGCTCTGCGAACTACAAAGCGGAAGTGTCGGCAGACATCGACTTTACGATCAGAGAAGAAAGCTCTGAACTCTTTAATCCTGATTTGATTGCACTGCGCAGTGAGCAGGTCATCGACGAAGAAAACATGTCAGAGGCTGGTGGCGGCATTCCTGGTGCGCTTTCTAACCAGCCTCCGCCAGAAGCAGCTGCTCCGGAAGAAGCTATTGGCACGGGTGCCGGCGGTGCGGGTGCGGCAGGTAAGCGTCGCTCAGAAGCAACTCGCAATTACGAGGTCGATCGTACACTGAGCTATCGCCAGCATTCGGTCGGTGATATCCGTCGCCTGACCGTTGCGGTAGTAATTAACGACAAAGCGGTGCTTGATGCGGATGGGAACACCACGACGCAGCCATGGACTGTGGATGACCTGCAACGCCTGGAAACGCTGGTAAAAGATGCCGTGGGCTTTAATGCAGCCCGCGGAGACAGTGTAAACGTTATTAACTCTCCATTTATGGGCGACGACGCACTGACGCTGGGTGAACCTGATATCTGGACTCAGCCGTGGTTCTGGGAGCTGGTAAAACAGGTGCTGGCGGGATTGTTTGTTCTGATCCTTATCTTCGGTGTTATCCGTCCTACTATTAAGAGCATTACAAATAAAGGTCGGGAAGAAAGTGACTTACTGCTCGATGAGCTTGAAGATGCTGAAGCCGGTCTGGATGATGATAAGGTGACACTGGCGGGTATGGATGAATATCTCCTGCCCGGTGCGTCAGAAAGTTATGAGCGTCAGCTGGATGCCTTGAAGGGCCTGATCGCAGAAGATCCGGCCCGGGTCGCTCAGGTAGTTATTCAGTGGGTAAATGACGATGCCTGAAAATACGATGCCCGAAGCGGGTAATGCACTAGCCAACCTGAATCGCACTGAACGTGCTGCGATTCTGTTGATGTCTCTTGGTGAAAAAGACGCCGCAGAAATCCTGAAACACATGGGCCCGAAAGAAGTGCAGCGTGTGGGTTCGGCCATGGCCACTCTGACCAGTGTGAATCAGACACAGGTTGAAGGTGTGGTATCAGAGTTCCTTGATGCTGTCAGTGGTCAGACCGGTATGGGGCTCGGCGCTGATGATTACATTCGTAATATGCTGACTCAGGCTCTGGGTCAGGATAAAGCGGGCGCGCTTATTGACCGGATTCTCCTTGGCGGTAACACCACAGGTCTGGATTCATTGAAGTGGATGGAACCGCGTCAGGTAGCCGACCTGATCCGCCACGAGCACCCTCAGATTCAGGCCATTGTTGTGTCGTATCTGGACGCTGACCAGTCGGCGGAAGTGTTGTCTCTGTTTGATGAGAAAGTTGTCCTCGACATCATCATGCGTGTTGCTTCGCTTGAGGCTGTTCAGCCAGCCGCATTGCAGGAACTCAACGATATTCTCGAACGCCAGTTTTCTGGCAAAGCAGGCACGCAGACCACGACTATGGGTGGTATCAAATGTGCTGCCAGCATTGTTAACTTCGTGGACAGCACGATTGCTTCTGAACTGCTTGAGCAGATCAAAGAAGTCGACGAAGACCTGGGTACTCAGATCGAAGACCTTATGTTTGTCTTCGATAACCTCGTTGACGTTGATGACCGGGGTATTCAGACGCTGCTACGCGAAGTGTCGACCGACCTGCTGGTGCTGGCATTGAAAGGGGCCGATCCGGGCGTTCAGGAAAAGATTTTCAAGAACATGTCCAAGCGTGCTGCCGAGCTGTTGCGTGATGACCTGGATGCGAAAGGGCCGGTTAAACTCAGTGACGTTGAAGGCGCTCAGAAAGAGATTCTTACCATTGCCCGTCGTCTGGCGGATGCCGGTGAAATTATGCTGGGTGGTGGTGGTGAGGCCATGGTGTAACCCATGACCGACCTGAAGAAACGCGACGCGCCAATTCCCGCTGAAAGTGCGGAAGAGGCGCGCCCGTGGCGACTCCCTTTCTGGACTGAACCACCGGTTCACACTGTTGAGCGAGAGCCCGATCCGGACGCAGAGAAGGTGGATGCAGAATCCGCCGACGACAACTCCCCACCTAATTTCCCGACCGCCGAAGAACTGGAAGCGATTCGCCGGGAAGCCTACAACGCGGGTTTAGAGCAGGGCCTGGTTGAAGGGCGTCAGCAGGGCCATAAAGACGGCTACGATGCTGGTTTCGCCGAAGGACAGGCGGATGGTCAGGCTAAAGGCTTTGATGCTGGTAAAAAAGAAGGTTCGACTGCGGGCTTTCAGGAAGGCAAAGCACTGGGCAGTCAGGAAGTCACTGACGAGGCGCAGCGTCTGCGTCAGATTAATGCAACGCTGACCGCAGCATTAAAAGAGCGTGACGCCGAATTGCCAGAAGTCATGCTGATGCTTCTTACCCGGCTCGCCGAACAGGTGCTTGAGCACGAATTGAATTCTGGGGCCGACAGCATCGCGCAGTTTGTCGACAAGGCCATTGCGGCGTTGCCATCGGGTGAGACTCTGGCGAAGGTTTACGTTTCCGAAGCCGACTCTGAATTACTGGCATCGCATTCTGTAGCGAATAAACTGCTCGTCGATAAGACGCTGAATGCGGGTGAGTGCCGTGTTGAAAGTGAAAATACTCTGGTTGAGTATTCAGTCAGTGAAAGTCTTCAGCAAACAATCGTCGCACTGGCGAGTAAGTTACTGACGGCGTCTGACGGCTATCCGGATGACGCTTCCGGTGAGTCTGCGCTGATTGATGTGCCAGAGGATACCAGCTCAGAAGATGTACCGGATGACTACGATGACACTGAAGAGCCCATTCAGGACGACGTTCAGCAGCCGGAGGCATCAACATCAGAAGCTCTGAAGTCTGAAACTCAGCAGCCCGAAACTCAGCAGTCCGAAACTCAGCAGTCCGAAGCTGAGCAGCCTGTCGAAGCTGAGCCCCCTGAAACTGAAAACGGCTCAGGCTCAGAACAGAGCACAGAGCAAAACACACAAACAGACACAACTCCGGATTCAACGACGGAGGAATCAGACGATGACTCTGAGCAGCCGTTGGCGTGATATAGCACCCGAGGCGGTATATCAACCGCGCACATCCGGTCGTCTTGTGCGCATGGTCGGCCTTACGCTCGAGGCTATCGGTATCGATGTTCGCACAGGCGATCGCTGCCGTGTAGAACGTCCGGGCGGCGGTGATGTTGAGGCAGAAGTTGTCGGTTTTGATGGCCAGCGTATTTTCCTGATGCCGATTGAGCAGGTCGATGGTCTGCGTCCAGGCGCGCGCGTCTGGCCGTTGCAAGGCAGTGCGGATGTGCCGGTTGGGTTCTCTCTTCTGGGGCGGGTGGTTGACGGTGCTGGTCGGCCACTGGATCTCGACGGCCCTTTGTTAAATACTGAATCAGGCAATTTACAGGGGCGCTATATCAACCCACTGCACCGCGCGCCCATTCGAGAAACGCTGGATGTCGGTATCCGCGCCATTAATTCCATGCTGACGGTCGGGCGTGGTCAGCGTATCGGTTTGTTCGCGGGTTCCGGGGTCGGTAAAAGTGTGCTTCTCGGTATGATGACTCGCTTTACCAACGCTGATGTCGTTGTCGTCGGACTGATCGGTGAGCGTGGCCGTGAGGTTAAAGAGTTCATTGACGAAATTCTCGGGCCAGAAGGGCTCAAACGTGCCGTTGTGATTGCGTCACCAGCCGATGACTCGCCGTTAATGCGCCTGAGAGCCGCCATGTATACGACCTCGGTTGCTGAGTTCTTTCGGGATCAGGGACTGAACGTTCTTATGCTCATGGATTCACTGACGCGTTATGCACAAGCGCAGCGAGAGATCGCTCTTGCCGTGGGTGAACCTCCAGCCACGAAAGGCTACCCACCTTCGGTATTTAATAAATTACCTAAATTGGTTGAACGCACGGGGAACGGCCAGCAAGGTGGCGGGTCTATTACGGCGTTCTATACGGTATTGAGTGAAGGCGACGATATGCAGGACCCGATCGCCGACGCCAGCCGGGCAATTCTTGATGGTCATATCGTCCTGTCCAGAAAGTTGGCAGAAGAGGGGCATTACCCAGCGATTGATGTCGAGGCTTCCGTCAGCCGTGTGATGCCTCAGGTTGTCGACGAAGGCTGGCTACAGCAAGCGCAGCTGTGCCGACGCCTTATGGCGCATTACCGTCAGAACCAGGATCTCGTCGCTGTTGGGGCGTATCAGGCTGGCACCGACCAGGTGTTGGATGTTGCAATTGATCGTATGCCTCAGATTAAAGCGATGCTCAGGCAAGGGCTGACCGAAGGTGCGGATATTGCGAACAGCCGGAAGGCCCTCAATGATCTGTTTCCGGGTACCGATAAGTGACCTACCAGCACCCTCGCTCCAAACGATTGGCCGTTGTTCTTAACCTTAAGCGAAGAGAAGAAAAAGAAGCGCTGCAGCGCTGGGGCGATATTGAGCAGCGTCTGACCGCCGAAAAAGACAAACGAACGCAGCTGGACACGTACGCTCAGGAATATCGACGCCAGATTACCAGCCCAGCTGACCAGAGTGTTGCTGCCGGACAAATACACAACTCTCTCGAATTTATTGGTCAGATAGAAACTGCTCTGGCGCAGCAGGACAACCAACTCAAGGAACTTGAGGCACTCAGTCAGCGTGCACGGGACGCCTATTTAGAGGTTCATCATAAAGCCGATGCGATGGAAAGTATGATCGATAAGCTCGAAGAAGAACATAAGCTGTCTATCAGTCGTGCTGAGCAGCGTGAAGCGGACGAGTGGGCAAACCGTCGTCGCTGATTATCCAAATCCTATATTTCTTGACTTTCATACCTTCATTCATTGATCTACAAAAAAAACGACACATCGTGTGGCAGCTCACAGATTGCCTACTAATCTTAAGGTCATGTCCATGACCGGAATGAAACCATGACCGACACCAGCCCAGTTAACTGCGGTAGTCGTCTGAGCATTGATCAGGCTGAAGCGCTCCTGGAGAAGCTTGAAACTGCTGTTCAGGCGGGAGGGGATGTTGTTCTTGATGGCAGTGAAGTGCAGTACTCGGATACAGCGGGTTACCAGCTTCTGATCAGCCTCCGAAAAACACTGGAAACTACGGGAAACAGCATTCAATGGCATGCGGTCTCTGACAATATCCGGGAGATAACGGGCTACCTTGGCCTCAAGCAGGCGATAAACCTGCCAGATTAATTATTCGTTTACTAAGAGGGAGTACTCCTATGACGAGTATTTTAGCGGTCGATGATTCGGCATCCATGCGTCAGATGGTGAGCTTCACACTGAAAGGTGCGGGCTTTGACGTACGCGAAGCGACTGACGGTGTGGAGGCGCTAGAAATCGCTAAAACTGAGAGCTTTGACCTGGTGCTGACTGACGTAAATATGCCAAATATGAATGGCATTGAGTTGGTTAAGAACCTTCGTCAACTCGATAACTACAAGTTTACTCCAATGTTAATGCTCACCACCGAATCCGCAGGTGACATGAAAATGCAGGGTAAACAGGCTGGTGCTACCGGCTGGATTGTGAAGCCGTTTAATCCGGATCAATTGCTGAGTACGATCAAGCGCGTTCTGGGGTAAGCACATGAGTGTCGATCTGTCGCAATTCCATCAGGTGTTTTTCGAAGAAAGTTTCGAAGGCCTCGACATAATGGAAAGTGAGCTGCTGGATATGGACCCGGCAGATGTTGATGACGAAACCGTTAACAATATCTTCCGTGCCGCTCATTCCATTAAAGGTGGTGCCGGCACATTCGGTTTTATGCCGGTGTCCGAGTTCACTCACGTTCTCGAAACCTTACTGGATGAAATACGCTCCGGAAAGCGCTCTATGGAGCCTCGCTATGTCGACCTGTTTTTGCAGTCGGTCGATTGCCTGCGCGGCATGTTATCCGATATGCAGGAAGGTAACGATCCAGAGACAGAGCGACCGGCAGAACTCCGTAAAGAATTTGAAGTTATTCTCGGCATGGAGCAGGAAAGCGCTCCAGAAGAGGCTGCTTCAGAGCCTGATGAAAAAGATGGCGGCTGGTTGATTGACGTTCAACCGCATACCGACCTTCTGATGACGGGTAACGAACCCTTCCGTATGTTCCGTGAATTACGCGAACTGGTCGGGGAAGACAATTTTGAAGTCACTGCCGATATAGACAGCGTCCCTGAACTGAGCAGTCTGGCACCGGAAGAGTGTGTCATGAACTGGCAGATTAAAGTCACTACTTCAGTTCCACTCGATGATATTAAAGCGATTTTTGAATGGGTAGAAGACGAGTGTGATCTGACGTACTCGCCGTTGGTGGGTACTTCCGAAGTAGAAGCAGAGAGTAGTGCTGTAGATGCTACCGGAACACCTGCTGCTGGACAATTACCTGAGGCAGCCGCAGTTGCGTCACCTGAAAAAACTGCGGTTGTGGCTGAGGCTCAGAAATCCGCGAAGCCGGCAAAAGCTCCGAAGAAGGCCGCCGAAAGCTCATCGATCCGTGTGTCTATCGATAAAGTAGACAGCCTGATCAATATGGTCGGTGAGTTGGTGATTACCCAGTCGATGCTGGGTCAGCTTGGACAGGACTTTGATCTGAGCCGCCTTGCAAAACTGCAGGAAGGCTTGTCTCAGCTGGAACAGAATACGCGCGAACTGCAGGAAAGCGTCATGAAAATACGCATGATGCCGATCAGTTTTGCCTTCAGTCGCTTCCCGCGCCTGGTGCGGGATCTGGGTGGTCAGCTCGGTAAGAAAGTGATTCTCGAAACCATCGGCGAGCAGACTGAACTAGACAAAACGGTGATGGAAAAAATCAACGATCCTCTCGTACACCTCGTTCGTAACTCAATGGATCACGGACTTGAGACAACAGAAAAGCGTATCGCTGCCGGTAAATCTGAAGAGGGTACCATCACCCTGAATGCGTACCACCAGGGCGGAAATATCGTTATTGAAGTCGCGGATGACGGCGCTGGCCTGAACGAAGACCGGATTCTGAAAAAAGCGATCGAAAAAGGTCTGGTACCAGAGAATAACAGCCTTACTCCAGAGGAAATACACAACCTTATTTTCCTGCCAGGGTTCTCAACAGCAGAAGCGGTGAGCGATATTTCTGGCCGTGGTGTTGGTATGGATGTGGTACGTAGGAATATCCAGGCGCTGAATGGCAGTATTGAAGTCAAGTCTCAGCGTAACGTGGGTTCTACCTTCATTATTCGCTTACCACTGACACTCGCCATTCTCGATGGACAACTCGTTAAGGTCTGTGAAGAAACGTATATCTTCCCGCTGGTATCGATTGTTGAATCCATCCAGATTCACAGGTCTTCACTGAATCATGTCACTGGCAGCCAGTACGTCATGCAGTTGCGTGATGAATATATTCCGATTGTAAGACTCGACCAGATCTTTGGTCTGCGTGATGACAAAGATGTTGTCGATGAAATGATGCTGGTGGTTGTTGAAGGCGATAACGAAAAAATCGGCATCGTGGTCGATGATCTTCTGGGCCAGCAGCAGGTTGTTATTAAGAGTCTTGAACAGAATTATCAGAAAGTGTCCGGTATTTCGGGCGCCACAATTCTGGGTGATGGAACCGTTGCTTTAATTATCGACATTTCCAGTATCGGTAAAAATATTGTTCCTGTTAAACGAAACCAGAACCGCTCTGAACGAGCTGCATGAGGTCCGGGATGGAAGAGCTTAAGAAAGAGATAGTTTTGCCTGAAGGTGACATCGGTGACGAGCAGCAATACCTGACGTTCATCATGTCAGGTGAAGAGTACGGTGTAGATATTCTGGCAGTACAGGAGATTCGGGGCTGGGAAGAACCCACTCTTATTCCTAACGCACCATCCTACATTCGCGGTGTGATCAATCTTCGCGGCACCATCGTGCCCATCATGGATTTACGCCTGAGATTTGGCCTTGAAGAGGCCGGTTATACCGCGACGACTGTTGTCATTATCTTAAAGTTTGATAGCGGTAATGGGGAGCGGGTGATGGGGATCGTCGTTGATGCCGTATCTGATGTTTATACCATTGCTGACGATGATACCCGTCGTCCTCCGGAGCTGACCGAGGACGATAATTCAGATTTTATTAAAGGTCTGGTGAACGTAAACGAGAAGATGGTCATTCTGCTCGATGTAGAAGAGCTACTGATGCTACGCATGGGTATGGCTGCAACTCCTTATTCTATTGATGAAGATTAACTGCCGTAAGGTATTTGCCTGAAGAAGGTACAGGAAGGTAACTATGAGCTTTTTCCGCAATATCATTTCCGGTGGCGCAGCCATCGACCCTAATAAAATCCGTGAAATGGAAGGGAAGCTGGCTGCGATTGAGAAAAGTCAGGCTTCTATCGAATTTAAGCCGGACGGAACGATTGTCACAGCAAATCAGAATTTTCTGGATGCGATGGGCTACCGTCTGGAAGAAATACAAGGCCAGCACCACAGTATTTTTGTGTCGGCTAAGTACGCTAAAACGCCAGAATACGCGGCCTTCTGGAATTCTCTGGCACGCGGAGATTTTCAGACGGCGGAGTTTGAGCGCTTTAACAAAGCAGGCGAGAGTATCTGGATTCAGGCGACGTATAACCCAATCTTTGATGAAACCGGCAAAGTGGTGAAGGTTATTAAGTACGCAACCGACATTACAGAGCAGAAACGTCGGAATATTGATTACGCGGGCAAAGTAGAAGCCATCAGTCGTGCCCAGGCCATGATTGAGTTTACGCCAGAGGGTGAGATCCTGACCGCGAACGATAATTTCCTGAATACCTTGGGTTATCAGCTTAGTGAGATTCAGGGGAAGCATCATCGCATGTTCGTAAAACCAGAGTATGCAAACAGCCCTGAATACGCAGAATTCTGGAAGAAGCTTGGCCAAGGTGAGTTCAGTGCCGATGAATTTGAGCGTGTTGCGAAAGATGGCACCTCTGTCTGGATTCAGGCGACTTATAACCCCATCCTTAATGATGATGGGGATGTTGTTAAAGTCGTGAAATTTGCCTCAGACATCACCGAGCAGAAAGCCAGGGCTGCGCTGAACGAGAAAAATGCACAGATTGCCAGCGCACTGAAGTTGTGCCAGGCAACCGTGATGATGGCAGATAATGATCTCAATATCGTTTATATGAACGATGAGATGGTTAAAATGCTTCAGAATCGCGAAGCAGATATCCAGAAGCATCTCAGTAACTTCAAAGTGTCGGAGTTAATCGGCACTAACGTCGATAGCTTTCATAAAAAGCCGTCGCATCAGCGTGGCATTCTTAAGGCTCTTGATAAGCCCATTGAAACCCAGCTTTCATTCGATGATGTTAAGTTCGATCTGACCGCATCGCCATGGTACGACGCAGATGGTAATCGCATCGGCACCGTGGTTGAGTGGGTTGATATGACCGATATTCTCAAGGCTCGGGAAGAAGAAAAGCGTATTTCAGACGAGAACCTTCGGGTACGCCAGGCTCTCGACTCTGTCAGCACGAATGCCATGATTGCGGACACTGACGGCAACATCATCTATATGAACGAAGCCGTTGAAAATATGATGAAGAATTCTGAAGCGGATCTGCGTAAAGATCTGCCTTCATTTAATGCCTCGGCCTTAATGGGCGCGAATATCGATACATTCCATAAGAACCCTGCGCATCAGCGCTCTATGCTGGCCGCCTTAACACAGACCTATAAAACTCAGATTGAAGTCGGCGGCCGTCACTATGCGTTGATCGCTAACCCAATTATTAACGACAGTAATGAGCGTTTGGGGACGGTGGTTGAGTGGACTGACCGAACTATCGAAGTCCGCGCTGAGCGTGAAATCGATGCCATTGTTGAGGCAGCCGCAGGCGGTGATCTGTCCCGTCGTATCGATACGATCGGTAAACAAGGTTTCTTCCTTGGTCTGGCAGAAGGGCTTAACCGCCTTCTTGGTATTGCCGATGACGTGGTTAATGACACCGTGCGTATCTTTGATGCACTGGCGCATGGCAATCTGACCCGCAAAATCGAAACTGATTACATGGGGTCATTTGGCAAGCTCAAGCAGGACGCCAACTCAACGGTTGAGCGCCTGACTGAAATAATGACCCGTATCCGTGAGTCTGCATCGACCGTTGCTACCGGTGCCAGTGAAATCGCTCAGGGCAATGCGGATCTGAGTAAGCGTACTGAGTCGCAGGCATCCAGCCTGGAAGAAACGGCTTCCAGTATGGAAGAAATGACTAGTGCAGTGAAGCAGACCAGTGAAAACTCGGTACATGCCAATGAGCTGGCAAGTTCTGCGAAGAACAAAGCCGAAGAAGGTGGTGAGGTTGTCGAGAAAGCCGTCACTGCGATGGATGAAATTAATCAGGCCAGTAAGAAGATCTCAGACATTATCGGTGTGATTGATGAAATCGCCTTCCAGACGAATCTGCTGGCATTGAATGCTGCTGTAGAGGCGGCGCGTGCAGGTGAGCAGGGCCGTGGATTTGCGGTTGTGGCAGGTGAAGTCCGGAATCTGGCTCAGCGCTCAGCTGGTGCTGCGAAAGAGATCAAGGATCTGATCCGCGACAGTGTGGATAAGGTTGAAGCAGGGACGTCTCTGGTGAATGCATCGGGTAAAACCCTGAATGAAATTATCGGCGCAGTTGATCGTGTATCAGCTATGATCCAGGAAATCAGTACTGCGGCTGCTGAGCAGTCTGCGGGTATTGATCAGGTGAACAGCGCGGTTGCCCAGATGGATGAAATGACGCAGCAGAACGCTGCTCTGGTTGAGCAGGCAACGGCGGCGGGTGAGGCCATGGCCGGTCAGGCTCAGGGAATGACCCAGTTAATGGAATTCTTCACAGTTGATGCATCTTTCGCCTCCGGGTCTATGTCGATGGATGCACCCGTTGCGGCAGCACCTGCTCCAGCTGCTGCTCCAAAGGTGGCACCTGCTCCATCTGCGTCAGCTGCCGACCAGGGGGGATTGTCGGTGAGTAACTTTGACGACGACTGGGAAGAGTTTTGATCAGGTATGAACGCACATGTGTCTGATAAGCCACTGTTAGCCGACAAAGAGTTTTTAATGACAGAGCGCGATTTTGACGAAATCGCCGCTCTTGCTCTTAAGCATACAGGGATTGTTCTGGGCCGTCATAAAGCAAATATGGTGTATGGACGTATCGCTCGCAGGCTGCGTCAGACGGGGTACCGGAACTTTGCTGATTATCTGGAGTACCTGAAAGACAACTTTCGGGATGAATCGACTAATTTCATCAACTTAATTACAACCAATCTGACGTCTTTTTACCGGGAGTCGCATCACTTTGATTTCTTAAGAGATACGGTCATTCCGGAATTGAAGAAAAAATCAGATAAGAAGGTGAGAATCTGGTCTTCTGGTTGTTCCATCGGACAAGAGGCGTACACCATCGCCTTCACTCTGGCTGAAGCGCATATGGCTTCAGCGTTTGACGTGAAAATCCTGGCGACTGATCTGGATTCTAACGTCGTCAGTACGGGCGCTGAGGGAGTCTACTCTGCAGACAGTCTGATGTCTGTGCCAGATGATGCTGTCGAAAAATTCTTTGAAAAGAACCGGACTGGTAACCAGGTCCGCGTGAGAAAGAGCATACGTGATCTCGTGCATTTTAAACGTCTGAACCTCCTGGAAGGTTGGCCAATGAAAGGCAAATTCGACGTTATTTTTTGCCGTAATGTCGTGATTTATTTCAATCGAGAAACTCAGAAAACCCTGTTCAATCGCTATGCTGATTATCTACCGGTAGGGGGCTATCTGATCATAGGTCACTCAGAATCACTGAACGGTCTTACAGACCGCTTCAAGTCGCTGGGTAATACCATATACCAGAAAATTTACTAAGGGATCTGCCTATGCATCAGCGCCCACCCGAACCGAAACCTCTCAGTGGTTTTGAGCATGTCGCGCGATACTGGGACGGGGTTCACAACACCTGGGCCGCCAAAATTCTTCCCGGTGAACTATACGTTTCGACACAAGGAGAGATGATTGCGACCGTTTTAGGGTCTTGTGTCTCAGCGTGTATTCGTGATCGTAAGCTGGGAATCGGCGGAATGAACCACTTTATGCTTCCGGAGCAGAGTGAGCACTCCAGTGATGTCTGGGGGTCCAACCCGGTGACTCAGAACTCACGTTACGGTACCTGGGCGATGGAATTTCTGATCAACGAAATACTCAAGCGCGGTGGGCGACGACAGAACCTTGAAGTGAAGCTATTCGGTGGCGGCCAGATGATTGCGTCTATGAGTGATATTGGTCAGCGGAATATTCTGTTTGTGTACAACTACCTGCGAAATGAAGGGCTTGAGATCGCCAGTGCAGACGTTGGCGATGTCTACGCACGTAAGGTTCTGTACTTCCCTGACACAGGGTCGGTGAAAATGCGCCGTATCTCTAACGTTAAGAACGATACATTGATGAAACGTGAAACCGAATACAGCCGCAAAGTTAAGATGGAAGATATGGAGCAGGGAGACAGCGGTATTGATCTTTTTTGAGGGGAACGTGTATGAGTAAAATTAAAGTCCTGATCATTGATGATTCCGCTCTTATTCGAAAAATGCTGCGTGAAGTGTTTGATAGTACCGACGATATAGATGTCGTCGGTGTGGCCAGTGATCCATTAATAGCCCGGGATAAAATTAAGCAGTTGAATCCGGATGTCATCACGCTTGACGTAGAAATGCCGAGAATGGATGGGTTGCAGTTTCTCAGCAACCTGATGCGCCTTCGACCCATGCCGGTAGTGATGGTATCGACTCTTACCGAAAAAGGGGCGCCAGAGACGCTTGAAGCCCTGGAAATGGGCGCGGTTGATTACATCTGTAAGCCCAAAGCACAAAGCCCAGACGAGTTTTACGAATTTGCAGAAGCACTATGTGATAAAGTCCGGATTGCTTCGCAGGCGCGTGTCGTTGCCGTTGAAACGACAAGAAGCCAGAAAACGACACGAGTTGTGACACGTGAAACGAATGATAACTATCGGCGAATCGTCGCCGTTGGGTCCTCTACAGGTGGGACTGAGGCGATTTCAGAGGTTCTTTCGTCGCTACCGGTGAACTGCCCTCCTATTGTTGTCAGTCAGCATATTCCTGAGGTGTTCAGTGCCTCGCTGGCGAAACGCCTGGATAACCTCTATCCGATGGAAGTGCTTGAAGCGAGAAATGATCTTGAAGTGATTCCTGGCCGGGTGATTATTGCTCAGGGCGGGCGTCATCTGCGCTTCAGGCGGAAGGGCGATCAGCTGTTTACCATCGTGGACGATGGCCCGAAACAGAATCTCCATAAACCTTCGGTTGAGGCAATGTTTGATTCATTGCTACAGGTTGCGGGTGGTAAGCGCCTGGTGGCTGTGATGCTGACGGGTATGGGGGCTGATGGCGCAGTTGCCATGAAGCGGCTTCATGACGCTGGTGCCCTGACCATGGCGCAGGATGAGGCATCTTCTGTTGTCTGGGGAATGCCCAGAGCTGCTTACGAGCTGGGCGCCGTGGATGAACTGATTCCTTTGACAGGAATTGCGTCAGAAATGATTAAAAAAGCGCGTTTGTTATGACCACTTTCTGTGGCTTGTGCTAAACCTAATGTACGGGATTTTTTTCAGGAGATAGTCGCATGTCAGTACGTGCATCATTGGCAGGTAACGGCCAGGAACTGGTTATTCAGGTAGACGGACGGTTTGATTTCAGTGCTCATCAGGAATTCCGTGATGCGTATGAAAGTGCTTCGCAGGTGCGGAAATATATTGTCGACCTGGGCGGTGCTACTTACCTCGACAGCTCAGCTTTGGGTATGCTGCTTCTGCTGCGCGATCATGCGGGAGGCGATCACTCTGAAATTTCAATTACGAACTGCAACGACGATGTTCGTAAGATATTAGCGATTTCTAACTTCGAGCAACTTTTCACTATTCAGTAACAGGTAATCATGACCGCTTATAAGGTCCTGATCGCGGACGATAACAGCGTTGACCGCAAGGTGTTATCGCGAGTAGTCCGCAACCAGGGAAACGAAGTAATAGAAGCAACAAATGGATTTGAAGCGGTAGATATCTTCACGGAGCATCGCCCTGATATTGTTTTGATGGACGTAATGATGCCCGGCCTCAACGGAAAAGAGGCCACCCGCCAGATCAAATCCATAGCCGAAGAAGATTTCGTTCCGGTGATTTTCCTGACGTCGCTGTCGGATGCCCAGAGTCTTGCCGACTGTCTCGAATCAGGTGGCGACGACTTTCTGACCAAGCCGTATAATCATGTTGTCCTTCAGGCAAAAATAGATTCCTATCATCGCATGTCGGAGATGCATCGAACGCTGTTGAATCAGCGTGATGAAATCGCCCGGGTCAACCGCCACATGTTGCAGGAGCAGCGAGTGGCAAAGGCGGTATACGATAACGTCGCTCATGCAGGCTGCCTGACGTCCCCCAATATTAGGTACGAACTTTCTCCGCTGGCTGTTTTCAATGGCGATGTTCTGTTGGCCGCGCGTAAGCCGGGTGGTGGTATGCATGTACTGCTCGGGGACTTTACCGGGCACGGCCTTCCGGCTGCGATTGGTGCTATGCCTATGGCGGATATCTTTTACGGTATGACCGCAAAAGGCTTTGGTCTGCGTGAAGTACTTCGTGAAATTAACCAGAAATTGAAAAGTATTCTGCCCGTAGGCTTCTTCTGCTGCGCTGCTGCCGTTGACCTGGCTCCCGATAGGCAGGCAGCCAGTGTCTGGATGGGGGGCGTACCTGACTGCTATCTGCTACGTAACGATGGAGAGAGGATCGAGACATTGTCTTCTCGCCATCTACCTCTCGGTGTGATGTCTGCCGACAAGTTCAATGATCAGATGACTGAATTTCCAATGGCGAACGGTGATCGTTTATTTCTCTGGTCGGACGGCATTATCGAAGCGCGTAATTCCGATGGCGAAATGTTTGGGCAGGAAAGGCTGATAAATGTTGTACGCGATTCGGCTCATGCCAGCGATGTCTATGATGATATTCAGCGCGCAGTAGATGAGTTTGTCGACGGTTCAGAGCAGGATGACGACACGACACTGATCGAAGTGGTCATGGATGATGCGCTTCGCGAAGATAATGAAAGCGGGGTCACAAAAGCCGGTATATCCCAGGGGCCACGCGACTGGAGTATGGAATATCGCCTTGAAGCTTCGACCTTGAAGTCGTTCAACCCAGTGCCGCTGATGAATCATATAATGATGGAGGTTCCGGGGTTACGGGCGATTGGCGGGCAGTTGTACACTGTTGTTGCAGAGTTATTTTCAAACGCCTTTGAACATGGTGTGTTAGGTCTACAATCTTCAATGAAGCAGTCTCCGGATGGATTCATAGAATATTACCGTCAGAGAGAGAAGCGTGTCGCTGAGCTTGAGGAAGGTTTTGTCCGCATTAATATGCACCATACCGGAGTCGGTGAGAGTGGCACTCTGACGCTGACCCTCGAAGACAGCGGTGATGGTTTTGATTACAAGCGCCATGATAGAGAGGAAGGCAGCGGCAACAATTACTCGGGCAGAGGCATTCCCCTTATTGAAAGCATCTGTGATTCGATTGAATATCGCGGCAAAGGTAACGAAGTATCTGTAGTCATTCACTGGCCACTGGAACAGGCGACATGATTGATATTGAGTCGCTGAACATGCTTAAGGACATCATGGAAGAGGAGTTTCAACCTCTTATTGAATTGTATATCCGCGATAGCGACAGACGTTTCCCGGAGATGCGCATGGCACTTAGTGAGGGGGATTGTGAAAGCGTCCGGATGACGGTGCATAGTCTCAAGGGCGCGAGCAGCAATGTCTGCGCGGTTGATTTAGCAGAGCAGGCATATACTGTAGAAAAAATGGCGATCGATGGTGCTCTGGACCAACTCCCTGGTGCGATAGATGCGCTGGAGCAGTCTTACCAGCAGGTGCGTCAACAATTGAACACTCTTGTTTAACTTCCCGAAGTCACGTCGATCATAAAACTGGCCCACCTTTTGCGATATCCCTGGTAACCCAGATAACAGGAGACCGGGATGAACCCTTCTCTTCCAAACAGTCCGATGGCATCACTTCTGATGTCGCTTGGCGGAAATATCGACTTTAAAGACCTGAAACTCAGTGGTGACGGGGCCTCTGGCTTAAGTGACTTCTCAAGTCTGCTTGATCAGATGCAGCTTCAACCGCTGGATACAGAAAAAACTGGCGGCATACCTTCGGCCCTGGCGGCAATCTCAGAGGGGCAAAATCTGCCGCTGGACTTGCCGCTCGGTTTATCAGGCGACAAGGACACCGCATTGTCGGGGGAAAGCCTCTCGCTTCTCTCTACTGGTGAGCCTGTTGATACATCAGGCCAGGAGCTGATGGGCGACACCCTGATGGCTCAGATTCAGAAAGGAAAAGACATTTCAGTGCGTTACGCCGATACAGAAGTGGCGTCAGGCGGTCATATAGCTGAAGACTTTGACGGTGCTGATCTTGATGCATCGGCTAATGTTACACTAGCCACGCCTTCGGATCGTGTGACAGATACTGCTTCACCGCTTGCGGCCGCGACTGTCTCGCCGATGGCGAATGCGATACGTAGCCAGAACTCTGGCGAGATGCGCCAGCAGAGTGATCAGAGAGCCACAGGCAAATCCCAACTAACAGCCGCGGCTGCTAATCCCACTGAATCAGTTTCAGAAGACGCTGAGGGTGAACTGGTCAGTGATGTGTTTAAACCCGTGACCGCTGATGACACACGCCCGGAAACGTCCGGTTTCAGAGAGAGCCTGCTGAATAATCAGGGAAGCTCACCAACAGTACAAACCACTGCAGCGCCAGTATCGACTCAGGGGCAGCCAGCCGCAGCAACGACAGCCGCGGCCGCTAATGCAGACCTGGTTAACGCTGAAAGCACTGGCGAAGAAGTCGCTTCAGAGGATTACACTTTTGAAGAAGGCTTTGAGCAGAAGCTCCAGCGTCAGTTCCGGGAGCGACTGGAATTTGGGCAGGACCGTAGGGAGTGGACGCCAGCGTTAGGTGCTCGTTTGGTGACTATGGTCGCGAACGATGTTCAGCAGGCGCGTATTCAGCTTGACCCTCCTGAGTTGGGCAGTCTCGAAATTCGTATGCAGGTACAGAATGATCAAGCCAGTGTTCAGGTGTCTGCACAGAGTCACCAGGTGAAAGATGTACTCGACAACAGTGCCCAGCGGCTGCGGGATGCACTTGCTGCTGAGGGTATTGAGTTGAGTGAATTCAGTGTTTCTGCCGACAGTGGTGGTCAAGGTAGGGACGGTGCTTCTGATAACTCTGACGGCTCAAATGCGGGTTTTGCTGGCGGATCTGGCGCTGAAGGGGAGGAGGTAGTCGGTATAAATCAGGCGCATACACCGGCCCCTGATTCTTTACTGGATACATTCGCTTAACCAGATTGGTCAGGCCTGCAGTGTTTGCGTCAGGCCTGACATTCCCATTCTCTCTATAGCTAACTGAGACTCCGGCCCATCGGCCTCTTCGCGTCCTCTGTTTGATTGGCCAATTCCATCGGCCGCCACAGCAATTTACTTCTACACTGAAGTCAGACTTATCGTGGGGTTTGATGTCATTTTTTTGGCGAAAAAACGTGGCACAAGCTTTGCAGATTTGACTTCATACAGGAGATTTCCGAATGGCAAAAGAACAGGACCTTAAGCTGGAAGGTCAGGAAGGCGAAGAAGAGCAGTCGGGTGGTGGTAAGAAAAAGCTCATTATCATCATCGCCATCGTCCTGATCGTTTTACTGGCGGGGGGCGGTGCAGCAGCCTTCTTCTTACTCGGTGGCGAAGAGGAAGAGGTCACTGACGAAGAAGTGGTCGAAGAGGTCGTTGAAGAGCCTGAACTTGTTGCGGTGTACGTCAAGTTGAAACCAGAATTCGTCATCAGCTTTCAGGTCGGTACGCGTCAGAGATACGTACAGGCAAGCATCGAAATTATGACGCGTCAGCAGTCCATCGTAGATGCTCTTGAGTTGCACGAGCCCATGGTGAGAAACGAGGTGATCAATATTGTCAGCCGCCAGGAGTTTGCGAAATTACGAACAGCCGAAGGACGGGTTGCTCTGCAAAATGCGTTGAAAAGCGCGATCACGGAAATGATGGAACGGGAAGCAGGCTCTGACGGTGTCGAAGCTGTGCTGTTTACCAACTTTGTAATGCAGTAGGAATTAAGTGTGCAGGATTTACTGTCGCAAGATGAAATTGATGCCTTATTGCATGGTGTAGACGACGGCGACATTGGCCCCGAAGAAGAGGTCGATGCGGCCGGAATCAAATCCTACGATCTTACCAGCAACGACCGTATCGTCCGCGGACGTATGCCAACGCTGGAAATGATCAATGAGCGATTTGCACGTTACACCCGCATCAGCATGTTTAATTTTCTGCGTCGCAGCGCTGATGTCGCTTCTGGCGGTGTACAGATTATGAAATTTGGTGAGTACATACACACCTTGTATGTACCAACCAGTCTGAATCTTGTGAAAATGCGCCCATTGCGCGGCACCGCATTATTTATTTTGGACGCCAAACTCGTTTTTAAACTGGTGGATAACTTTTTTGGCGGAGATGGGCGTCACGCAAAGATTGAAGGGCGTGAATTTACGCCGACAGAGGTTCGGGTTGTTCAGTTGATTCTGACGCAGGTATTCAACGACATGATGGAAGCCTGGTCGCCGGTGATTCCTGTTGAGTTTGAATACGTGGGGTCGGAAGTAAATCCAGCCATGGCGAATATCGTCAGTCCAAGCGAAGTCGTAGTTGTCAGTACCTTCCATATTGAGCTTGATGGCGGTGGTGGTGACCTCCACCTGACTATCCCTTATTCGATGATTGAACCGATGCGTGAGGTTCTTGACGCTGGATTCCAGAGTGACGTGGACGACGTTGATGAGCGTTGGCAACAGTCGCTCCGTGAGGACATCCTTGAGGCTCCCGTCGATATACACGGAACGCTGGCGCAGCGCGATATTACATTACGAGAAGTTGCCGCATTAAAAACCGGCGATGTCATACCGATTGAAATCCCCGAAGACTTTGTATTGGAAGCGAATGGCGTTCCTATCTTCACCGGGAAAATGGGCATATCCAATGAGAATCTGGCTGTCAAAATTAAAGAACAGATTTCTCACAGAAAACGCTGACAGGAGCAGGTTATGAGTGACGAAAAAGATCAGGATCAGTCACCCGAAGAAGAATTAGATCCTCAGAAACTTGCTGATGAAGTAGCGGGTGGTATTGAAGAGGCCAGCGGCGAGGAAAGTGCAGCGGAAGGTGAAGAAGATGATCAGGCGCTGGCCGATGAGTGGGCCGCTGCCATGGAAGAAGCGGGAGAAACAGATGAAGAAGAACCTGAACCAGAGCCTGACCCTGTAAAGCAGATTGAGCTTGATGAACTGCAGGATGAAGGTCGCCCTGGTGGCAATGGTGATAATCCGGAGCTGGAGGTCATCCTCGACATCCCGGTTCGTATTTCAATGGAAGTAGGTGCGACCAAAATACCTATCCGGAATCTGCTGCAGTTAAATCAGGGCTCTGTTGTAGAGCTTGATCGCCTTGCTGGTGAGCCATTGGATGTACTGGTGAACGGAACCCTGATTGCGCACGGTGAAGTTGTCATGGTTAACGATAAATTTGGTATCCGCCTGACGGATGTGGTGAGTCAGAGTGAACGTATACACCGCCTGCGCTAAATTTTTACTCTTGCTGCCCGGCATGGCGTTCGCTGAAGAACAGGTGACGCCTATGCTGCAAGCGACACCGATGGCCAGTGCTGGAAAGGTCGTGCTTTTCCTGATCCTCATACTTGGCCTTATTGTGGGTCTGGCCTGGCTGGTGAATAAAACCCGCGTTGGTCAGTGGACAGGCGGTGCTCAACACCTGAAAACACTTGCGGTACTACCCTTAGGGCAGCGCGAAAAAGTGGCCATTATTCAGGCCGGTGAACAACAGCTTGTGATTGGTATTACACCGCACGGCATTAACACGCTGGCAACGCTGGACCAACCGATTGATGTTGCAGAAAATAAGCCCGCTGATTTTGCCGATATTCTGAAGAAGGCTGTACGCAAATGAAGACTCTGATGCGTTGGCTGCCTCTGTTTCTTATGATGCCGGCGTTCGCCTTCGGCGCGGACCCTGCGGCCCCGGTAACTGGCCCTGGCGGTATTCCTGCCGTTGTTTATACCGCTAATGACAACGGTGGTCAGTACTCAGTTACTATCCAGATCCTTGTATTAATGACGCTACTGACGGTATTACCGTCGCTGCTCATTATGATGACGTCATTTACCCGAATTATTGTTGTATTAGCGATTCTCCGACAGGCCATTGGCCTGCAGCAGACACCGTCGAATCAGGTACTTCTTGGCCTCTCGTTATTTCTGACGCTGTTTATCATGATGCCGGTGTTCCGCATCGTAAATGCGGACGCGATTCAGCCATATCTTGCCGAGGAAATTGCACCGCTTGAAGCGTTAGAGCGAGCCGCAGTCCCGATGCATGAGTTTATGCTGGCGCAAACACGTGAGACAGATCTTGATTTGTTCGTACGTATCAGTGGTCGTACTGATATTGCAGGTCCGGCAGAAACACCAATTCATATCCTGATTCCGGCGTTTATTACCAGTGAGCTGAAAACGGCGTTTCAGATTGGCTTTCTGATATTTATTCCGTTTCTGATCATCGACCTTGTCGTCGCCAGTATTCTGATGGCCATGGGTATGATGATGCTGTCGCCCATCATTATTTCGTTGCCATTTAAAATTATGTTATTCGTGTTGATTGATGGCTGGGCATTGATCATGGGTACTTTGGCGAATAGTTTCGGAACGATATAGGCAGGGTCTTATGAAAACGTCACCAGCGACAGGAGGCGAGAATGTCTGAAGCGATTATCGGCGATATTTTTACCAATGCACTCTACATCGTGCTGGCCATTGTTGTTGTCATTATTGTTCCCAGTCTGATCATTGGTCTGATGGTAAGTACTTTTCAGGCTGCCACCCAGATTAACGAGCAGACTTTGAGTTTCCTGCCGCGTTTAGTGGTTACCTTGCTGGCGATGATTATGTTTGGCCCCTGGGCTGTCAGCGCGGTGCTCGACTTTACGCGTGAAATTTATCTCAATATTCCCTTCCTGATCGGCTGACCCGTGATAGAGTTTGAGGCACTCGATATCAGCCATTGGATTACCCGATACGTGTATCCCTTTGCGCGGATATCCGGTCTCTTGATGGTGATGCCCCTGATCGGTACCCGCATGGTATCAATGCGGGTACGTCTGCTTCTTGCCGTTGCTGTCACTTTGGTTGTCGTGCCTCTGTTACCGCCGATTCCTAAGGTCGAAGCTATCTCCCTTGCGTCTGTCATTATTATTTTGCAGCAACTGCTTATTGGCGTTTTGCTCGGATTTGTAACCGAGCTGCTGATGCAGGTGTTTGTGATTGCAGGGCAATTGATCGCGATGCAGACCGGCCTGGGTATCGCCACCACGGTAGACCCCAGTCAGGGCGCATCGGTGGTCGTTATCTCGCAGTGGTTTCTGTTTATGGTCAGTCTGGTATTTCTGTCATTGAACGGGCACCTGGTGCTTATTGAAATACTGGTCGACAGTTTTCGCTCAATCCCGATTGGTATGGCCAGTTTTTCTGCTGAGCAGTTCGGACTACTGGTCAATTGGAGTGGCTGGATGATTGCTGCCGCAGTGGTGATTTCTCTACCTGCCATGACTGCTTTGCTGATTGTGAACCTCGCGTTTGGTGTCATGACGCGGGCGGCCCCACAGCTGAATATTTTTGCACTCGGTTTTCCTGTAACCATGATTGTCGGGCTGTTAATTATGTGGCTGGACATTGATGAGATGGCATCCAGCTTTCATGGCTACATGGATGTTCTCTTCGAGTTCCTGAAGAAGCTGATCACTCTCTAGAGGTTGTTATGGCAGAGCAGGATAGTAGTCAGGAAAAAACAGAAGAACCCACCCCCCGGCGCCTTCAAAAAGCGCGGGATGAAGGTCAGGTTCCCCGATCTAAAGAACTCGGCACCACCATGGTACTGGTCATGGGGGCTGCTGGCTTACTGATGTTTGGCCCATTCATGTCAGAGCGTATCGCTGCGATGGCCAAACATTCTTTTTCTTTCGATCGTGATACCGCGTTTGATACCGGTATGATGACGTCGTATCTCGATGCATCAGCACTAGAAGCGGCGATTGCTCTCGCACCTTGGCTGGTAGTGGTATTGATCGCCGCGTTCGCGGGCCCGCTTCTAGTCGGAGGGTGGTTATTTTCGGGCAAAGCCATCACGCCCAAACTCGACCGCTTAAATCCGCTCAGTGGCCTGAAGCGGATGTTCTCTGCCAACTCTCTGGTTGAACTGTTTAAGGCATGGGCGAAAGTGCTGGTCGTCGGTACCGTCGCCTGGTTGACGCTTCTGTTCTTTTTTCAGGATGCGATGCGCATTCAATACGAGAGTACCGAATCAGCGATTGATCACGCTATTACGATTATCATCTGGAGTGTACTGGCACTGTGTGCCTCGACGGCACTGATCGCGATTGTTGATGTGCCCTGGCAGATATACAGCTTCACGAAAAAGATGCGTATGTCGATGCAGGAAATTAAAGACGAATATAAAGAAACCGAGGGTAAGCCCGAGGTTAAGAGCAAAGTTCGTCAGTTACAGCGTGAAGTTGCGCAGCGCCGGATGATGGCCGATGTGCCAGAGGCAGACGTTGTAATTACTAACCCAACTCACTACTCGGTTGCGCTACGCTACGACGCGGGCGCCAGTGCTGCGCCTGTGTTGCTGGCGAAAGGTTCAGATCGGGTTGCTTTAAAAATCCGTGAAATCGCCAAAGAAAATAACGTACCTCAGATGCAGGCACCGCCATTGGCTCGTGCCCTGTACACCCACACCAAAGTCGGCGATGAAATACCAGAGGGGCTGTATGTCGCCGTGGCGCAGGTACTGGCGTATATCTATCAGATGGATCAGTTCGCTAAGGG
Source organism: Thalassolituus sp. UBA675 (assembly GCF_002297765.1). Lineage (NCBI taxonomy): Bacteria > Pseudomonadati > Pseudomonadota > Gammaproteobacteria > Oceanospirillales > Oceanospirillaceae > Thalassolituus > Thalassolituus sp. UBA675. The sequence continues at coordinate 35,220 of NZ_DBNJ01000017.1, read as the reverse complement.
GAAAGGGCCGAAGCCTGAACGTAAGCCTGACATGCCAATTCCTCGTGATCTGAGAGTCGACCCAGATCCTTCATAACTTAAAAAGTTCGATAAAAATGACTGTCTGAATTAAAACGGGAACACTTCTTGCGATACCCAGTTGGTAGAACATTTTTTTGACGGGTATCTAAATGGCAGCGGCCTCCGGAAGCAATGTAGTCGGACAACTGAAGAGCGGAGCCTCAATCCTTATGCAGGGCAACCTCGGCATTCCAGTCATGCTGCTGGTGTTGCTGGGCATGATGACGTTGCCTCTGCCGCCGTTTCTGCTGGATACCTTTTTCACCTTTAATATTGCTTTATCTATAGTCGTATTACTGGTCAGTGTTTATTCAAAACGCCCATTAGATTTCGCCATTTTCCCGACCATTCTCCTGATCGCGACATTGTTGCGTCTGGCACTCAACGTCGCCTCAACCCGTGTTGTGCTCCTGTATGGCCATGAAGGTGGTGATGCCGCGGGTAAGGTGATTGAGGCGTTTGGTGAAGTGCTGATCGGCGGTAACTATGCCGTGGGTCTGGTGGTCTTTATGATTCTGATGATCATCAATTTTGTGGTGGTGACCAAAGGTGCTGGCCGTGTTTCAGAAGTGAGCGCGCGCTTCACATTGGATGCTATGCCCGGTAAGCAGATGGCCATTGACGCTGACTTGAATGCTGGCCTGATTGAGGCCGAAGAGGCGAAAAAACGTCGTTCAGATATTGCCGCAGAAGCGGACTTCTACGGTGCTATGGACGGTGCCAGTAAATTCGTAAAAGGTGATGCGATCGCTGGCATTCTGATTCTGATCATTAACGTGGTGGGTGGCTTTGCCATCGGTATGGCTCAGCACAACCTGACGTTTGGTGATGCAGTATCTGCGTATACGCTGCTGGCGATTGGTGATGGTCTGGTTGCCCAGATTCCATCACTGCTGCTGTCGACTGCAACCGCCATTATGGTCACTCGTAATGGTGGCGATGAAGACATGGGACAGCAGGTCTTTGGCCAGATGTTTGGTTCTTCCCGCGCGCTGGCTGTGTCTGCCGGTCTACTTCTGTTAATGGGGGTTGTTCCGGGAATGCCACACACGGTATTTATCAGCGCCGCTCTGGTGGCTGGCCTGGCTGCCTATGTTATTCGCTGGAATAAAGAAGGCGGTGAGCTGGGCGATGCAGTCGTGCGACGATTGGGTGGAAAGCCGAAAGATACACCGGCGCTTGAAGGAGCTGGCGCTGGCGCAGGTAATGCCTTAGCAGCGCCGCAGGAAAAAGCTGCCGAGGCAATGAAGCAGCTGGAAGTTAAAGAATTGGGCTGGGACGACGTGGAGCCCGTAGATCGCGTTGGGCTTGAAGTGGGTTATCGCCTGATTCCGCTGGTGGATAAAAACCAGGGCGGGCAACTACTCAGCCGCATTAAAGGCGTTCGTCGCAAACTGTCGCAGGAACTTGGCTTTCTCATTCCGTCGGTACATATTCGCGACAACCTTGATCTGTTGCCCAATCAGTACCGAATCACCCTGATGGGTGTCACGCTGGCGGAAGCAGAAATTCATCCTGAGCGGGAGCTGGCGATTAACCCAGGCCAGGTATACGGCAAAATCGAAGGTATGGCGACGACCGACCCAGCCTTCGGTATGGAGGCCTACTGGATCACCACAGATTTGAAAGACCGTGCGCAAACGCTTGGTTATACCGTCGTCGATGCCAGCACCGTGGTTGCGACGCATATGAATCAGAAATTACAGACTCATGCTCATGAATTGATCGGTCATGAGGATGCTCAGCATCTGGTCGATATGCTGGCGAAGACATCTCCGAAACTGGCCGAAGAATTGGTGCCCAACAAAGTCAGCATCAGTCAGCTTCTCGCGGTCCTGCAAAACCTGCTGCGTGAGCAGGTGCCTATCCGGGATTTGCGTTCTATCGCCGAGTCTTTGGCGAACTCTCCGGCTCAGAGTCAAGATATTGCCGCTCTCGTTTCTGCCGCTCGTTTGGCTCTGGCCCGCATGATTACTCAGAATATCTTCGGAAATACCGACGAATTACCGGTTATGACGCTGGATCCGGGGCTGGAACAATTATTGCTGAAAAGCTTACAACAGAGTGCTCAGCAGGGTAGCCAACAGGGGCTGGTTCTTGAACCAGGTATGGCAGATACCTTGCAACGCTCACTGAATGAATCGGTGCAGACACAAGAAGCGGCAGGCCGCCCAGCGGTGCTTCTGGTGACTTCGCAATTACGTCCGGCGATGTCGCAGTTCGTCAGGAACAGTATTCCGCAACTGCACGTACTGGCTTACCAGGAAGTGCCGGACAACAAGAGCATTACGATTGTTGCTGCCGTTGGTGGCAAGTCGTAACGAGGCTGAATTATGAAGGTAAAACGTTTCGTCGCAGACAACATGCAGCTGGCACTGAAAATGGTGTCGGCTGAGCTGGGCCCGGATGCGGTTATTGTATCTAGCCGACGCCTGGATAACGGCATGGAAGTTGTGGCCAGTAGCGAGATGCTGGGAGAGATCGATTCGGCAAAACAGAGCGAACTGGATCGTCAGCTGCGCCTTCAGCGTGAGCTGGAAGCGGCGAAGCAGGCAGCACGGGCGAGTGCCGCTCAGCGTCAGGAATATGCAGCTGACACTGCGACGCGTTATGCACCTCAGCAAAGAGATTCTCAGCAAGCGTCAGCTCAGGTGAGTCGCACTGAAGCGGATGTGGCAGCCGCTACCCGACTGGCGGAGCAGGCTGTTGAAGCGCGTAAACAATCAGAAGAAACCTACCAGACCCGCCTCCAGGAAATGCAGGGTGAACTGCGCGAGCTGAAAGACTGGCTGGTCAGTCATCAGGGCAGTGCGTGGGATACCCGTCGCCCTCTGACCTGGCAGCAGTCGCAGTTGTGGCAGCGTTGTCAGGATATTGGTCTTGAGCCAGCGTGGGCGGACAGGGTGGTCAGCATGAGTGATCAGAGCGGTGACCTTGAACAGGCCTGGAAATCCGCCTTGGGTGTCATCCAGAGCGACTTGCCGTTACTGCCTCAGGGCGTACTCGAAAAGGGCGGAACCATCGCCCTTGTCGGTCCGACCGGTGCAGGCAAGACAACTACTTTGGGCAAAATTGCTGCGCGATTTGTTCAGCGCCATGGGCCAGACTCGGTCGCCTTCGTGACGCTTGATAATTATCGCATGGCAGCGCATGACCAGTTGCAGGCGTTCGCCCGGATTCTGGGTGTCGAGATGAAAGTGGTGTTGCAGAATGGTGATCTGGTGAAAACGCTCAGCACGCTGCGCAAGAAGAAACTGGTATTGATCGATAGTGCCGGACTTGCCAGTCAGGACCCACATTTTTCGTCACAGTTGTCTATGCTTAAACAGACTGGTCGTGATGTTCGTAAGTTTCTGGTGCTGCCTCTGACAAGTCAGGCGCGTTGCCTTCAGGAGAACTACGAGCACTTCAAGCCAGCGGGGCTGGATGGTTGTATTTTCACCAAACTGGATGAGTGTTTCAGCCTGGGGGCTGGCCTCAGTGTTGCCGCTCTGACCCGCTTGCCACTGACCCTGATTACCGACGGTCCTCACATTCCGGATGATCTGCATTACCCGGATGCATCAAGACTGGTCAACCTTGCTGAGCAAATGGCGCGGATGGCAAGAACGCGCTGGCAGGCGGCAGAAGCAATGAACATGGCAACACAACAGAAAAGCTTTCAACACGGAGTTTAATTGAAGATGGCGAGTCATCCTGTACAGGTCATAGCAGTCACCGGCGGTAAAGGCGGTGTTGGCAAAAGCAATGTCTCCGTAAACCTTGGTATTGCCCTGTCTGAAATGGGCCGACGTGTCGTCATCCTTGATGCCGACCTCGGACTGGCAAATATCGATATTCTTCTCGGTATCAGCTCGAACAAGACAATTGAAAATGTGCTGCAGGGCGAGTGTGACCTGAGAGAAGTTCTGGTCAAAGGCCCCGGTGGTATCAGAATTGTGCCTGCCTCTTCGGGGACCCAGAAACTGTCGCAGTTGAATCCAATGGAACATGCCGGGCTGATTCAGGCGTTCAGCGATATCGGCGACGATATTGATGTACTGATCATCGATACGGCAGCGGGGATTTCAGATACTGTCCTGAGTTTTGTCCGGGCGTCACAGGAAGTACTGGTAGTCGTGACTGACGAGCCGACTTCGATCACGGATGCGTATGCTCAGATTAAACTTCTGAACCGCGATTACGGTCTGTTCCGTTTCCGTGTCGTTGCCAATATGGTGAAGTCACCGCAGGACGGTATGGCCTTGTTTGCCAAGCTGACCAAAGTCACTGATCGTTTTCTTGATGTTGCTATGCAATACGTTGGCGCAGTTCCTTCTGACGATGCGGTTAAGCGAGCGGTACAGCGTCAGAAGGCGGTAATTGAAGCCTATCCACGGTCAAAAGCAGCGACGTCTTTCCGGGCGTTAGCCAAGAAAGTAGACAGCTGGCCGCTGCCATCCACGCCACGCGGACATCTTGAGTTCTTCGTGGACCGGCTGGTTGATCAGGTAGGAGCATGACGGGTGTCGACGGGAAGTTGTCTGGTGTACTCCGACGTTCAGAATACTAATTTCGACGATCTGGTCCGGGAACACGCGGGTCTGGTGAAGCGGATTGCTCATCATCTGATGGGACGCTTACCGGACAGTGTGCAGGTAGATGACCTGATCCAGTCGGGCATGATCGGTTTGCTTGAAGCTGCGCGTAAATACGATGGCGGCAAAGGCGCGAGCTTCGAAACCTACGCCGGTATCCGGATTCGTGGGGCCATGCTCGACGAAATACGCAAAGGTGACTGGGCACCCCGTTCAGTGCATCGCAATGCCCGCCGTATCCAGGATGCGATTAAACAGGTTGAAGCAGTCAAAGGTCGTGATGCCGACGACAGTGAGGTTGCGGCTGTCCTTGGTATAAGCCAGGACGAGTACCACCAGATACTGAAGGATAGTGCGGGTTGTCGTCTGTTCAGCTATGAAGAGTTGCTGGAAAACGACAGTTCTCCCGATCTGATGGATGACTCCACCCCCGGGCCCGGAAAAGGCATGGAGAGGGATGCATTTCGTCGCCAGTTGGCGGAAGCCATTTCAGGCCTGCCAGAGCGCGAGCAGCTCGTTCTTGCTCTTTACTATGACGAAGAGCTGAACCTCAAAGAAATTGGCGCTGTATTAGGCGTCAGCGAGTCTCGCGTGAGTCAGCTGCACTCTCAAGCCACACACCGTTTACGCGCGCGTCTGAGTGATTGGGCCTGATTTTTCCCTACCGGCGCATCCAGCGCTTTCAGACCATATCAGACGCCGTCATTATTCTTTTCTATTCTTTCTCTCTCTTTCTGGATAAACCGCTAACTGGGTCTAAACTTAATTCAGGACCGGCTTGGTTTGTAAAAGTCGTATATTGGAGGTCGTTTTGGACAAGAACATGAAAATTCTCATTGTGGATGATTTTTCAACAATGAGACGTATCGTCAAAAACCTGCTGCGTGATCTTGGTTTCACCAACACTCAGGAGGCAGACGATGGCACAACAGCGTTGCCGATGCTGCAGAATGGCGACTTCGATTTTCTGGTCACCGACTGGAACATGCCAGGGATGACAGGCCTGGATCTTCTCAAGCATGTGCGGGAAGACGAGCGCCTTAAAACTCTGCCAGTTCTGATGGTGACTGCGGAAGCCAAGCGCGATCAGATCGTTGCAGCGGCACAGGCAGGCGTGAACGGATACGTCGTTAAGCCCTTCACCGCGGCAGTACTTAAAGAAAAAATCGATAAGATTTTTGAACGCGTCGAAGGCTGATTAAAGGTAGCGCCATGGTGGATGTAAACCTGGACAATAAGGACAACCAGGTCGGCTCGGAGATACGCTCGCTTGCGGAGAATATGCTCGAACAGCTCGAGCAGGGAGATCTCGGTAAAGCAGTTGCTCTGGTAAACGACCTCAATCAGTTGCGTGATCGCACACTGTATAACGAGATCGGACGACTGACCCGTGCCTTGCATGAGTCGATCAAGAATCTGAATGTCGATACGGTTGGCGCCGCTTCTGATATTACCGAGACAACCGATAAGCTGACGTACGTTCTTGAAATGACGGATAAGTCAGCCAATCGCACGATGGATATCGCCGATGCCGGCGGCCCTTTGGCGGGCGCTATGGGCGATCGGGCAGCGGAACTTTCTGCTCGCTGGAAACGATTTATGAAACGCGAAATGAATACCTCCGAATTTCGCGAACTCAGTCGTGATATTGATGAATATCTTTCCAGCAGCGTTAAAGATTCGTCGGAAATAAAGAAACAGTTTTCTGAAATTGTCCTGGCTCAGGACTTTCAGGATTTGACCGGGCAGGTCATTCATAAAGTGATCAATCTGATTCGCGATGTGGAAGGACGCCTGGTCACACTGGTCTCGATGGCAGGGCAGGTTGATCAGATCACTGGCATCAACCATGAGTTTGAACAAAGCACGCCGGCGCCTGATAAAGGCCCGGATATTAACCCTGAAGGTCCACAGACCGATAGCAAAGCCGATGGTGTAGTGAGTAGCCAGGATGATGTCGATGATCTGTTGTCGAGCTTAGGGTTCTAGAGGAGCGGTTGAATGAGTTTCGATGCTGATGAAGAGATTCTCCAGGACTTTCTCGTAGAGGCGGGAGAAATCCTGGAACTGCTGTCAGAGCAGCTGGTGGATCTGGAGAACAGTCCAGACGATAAGGATCTCCTGAACGCAATCTTCCGTGGATTCCATACGGTAAAAGGCGGTGCTGGCTTTTTGCAGTTGAACCCTCTGGTGGATTGCTGCCATGCGGCCGAGAACGTGTTCGATACGCTTCGTAATGGCAAACGATCGGTGAATGCAGACCTGATGGATGTGGTTCTCAGTGCTCTGGATACCGTTAATGAAATGTTTGACTGTGTGCGTTCTGGTGAAATGCCAGAGCCCGCAGAGCAGAGCTTGCTGGATAATTTGCATCATCTGGCATTGCCTGAGGACGAAGCCCCAGCAGTTGAAGCTGCTGCAGTGGAAGAATCAGTAGTCGAAGAAGCTGAAGCGCCTTCTGCAGAAGGCACTTCAGCGGATGCGGACAACGGCGACATCACCGATGATGAATTTGAGCAATTGCTTGATGCGTTAGATGAAAAATCTGATGCTGCATCTGCTGCTACGGAGGCCCCTGCTGCCGCACAGAATACTGGTGATGATGACAACCTTTTTGGTGGGGATGATCTGTTCGACACCGACAGTGGACCTGTTGCATCAGCGTCTGACGATGAAATCACAGAAGATGAATTTGAAGCTCTGCTGGATCAGATTCATGGAAAAGGTAAGCCCGGCGATTCGTCGGCATCGAATAAGCCAGAAGCTCCGGCACCTGATGAACCAGAAAAAACAGCTACTCCAGAGTCGCCTGCTGCGTCAGTGCCATCGGCGGGGGGCGGTGACAGCGATCTGATTACTGATTCTGAATTTGAAGAATTGCTTGACCGCTTACACGGAAAAGGTAAGCCCGGTGCAACAGACATAACGGCATCACAGGGCTCATCTGCGGCAGTAGCTAACCCTCCTGCTGCGAAAGCGCCAGAAGAAACCGGCGCTAAAAAGCCTGAAGCAGCAACGCCGAAGCCAGCAGATACACCGGCCGCTAAGCCTGAGGCAGCAAAACCTGCGGCTAAATCTGCCGCTCCTGCTGCGTCCTCTGCACCCAAAGCGAAGCCGGACGCTCGCAAGAACGAAAAAGAGGCCATGGCCGAGGCGACTGTCCGTGTTGATACTAAGCGTCTCGATGACATTATGAACATGGTGGGTGAGCTCGTACTGGTGCGTAACCGCCTGGTTCGTCTGGGACTCAAGAGCAGCGATGAGTCGATGGCGAAAGCGGTCGCCAATCTGGATGTGGTCACAGGTGATCTTCAGTCGTCCGTGATGAAGACGCGGATGCAACCGATCAAGAAAGTCTTTGGGCGTTTTCCCCGTGTTGTTCGGGATCTTGCGCGACAGCTTAAGAAAGAAATTAACCTCGAATTGCGTGGTGAAGAAACGGATCTGGATAAAAACCTGGTGGAAGCACTCGCAGATCCACTGGTTCACCTTGTACGTAACTCGGTAGACCACGGCGTTGAGCAACCAGATGTGCGCGAAGCCAGTGGCAAAAGTCGCGTGGGTACGGTCATTCTCTCAGCAGAGCAGGAAGGCGATCATATTCTGCTACGGATTCAGGATGACGGTGCCGGTATGGACGCTGATGTCCTGAGACGCAAGGCGGTAGAAAAAGGTGTTATGGATCAGGATGCCGCAGACCGCCTGACAGACAATGAATGTTTTAATCTTATTTTCGCGCCGGGCTTTTCCACTAAAGAACAGATATCCGATGTTTCTGGCCGTGGCGTGGGAATGGATGTTGTTAAGACAAAAATCACACAGCTTAACGGTACGATATCGATTGATTCGTTCAAAGGTGAAGGTACAACGATCAGTATTAAAGTGCCTTTAACGCTCGCGATTATGCCGACGCTGATGGTGATGCTGAAAGATCAGGCCTTTGCCTTTCCGCTTGTGAACGTAAATGAGATTTTCCACCTGGATCTTACTCAAACCAATGTCGTCGATGGGCAGGAAGTTGTGGTTGTGCGTGAGCGTGCAATTCCACTGTTTCATCTCAAGCGTTGGTTGGTGAAAGGCGAGCAGTTTGCGAAAGCAGACGAGTCCGCTCATGTGGTAGTGGTCTCGGTAGGTACAAACAAAGTTGGTTTTGTCGTAGATCAGTTAATTGGTCAGGAAGAAGTTGTTATTAAGCCACTCGGAAAAATGCTCCACGGTACCGCTGGGATGGCTGGAGCAACCATTACGGGTGATGGCCGCATTGCTTTGATCCTTGATATTCCAAGCATGCTGACGCGTTATGCAACGCGACAATCGAGCGCGGCCTGACACAGGAAGTATTATGGCTTTAAAAGTTCTGGTGGTGGATGATTCAGGTTTTTTCCGCCGCCGGGTGACAGATATTATCAATGCCGATCCTCGTCTTGAGGTGATTGGCGTAGCTGAAAACGGGCTTCAGGCCATTGAGCTGAATGACAAACTGAAACCTGACGTAATCACCATGGATTACGAGATGCCTGTCATGGATGGCATCACTGCAGTACGAAAAATAATGGCATCGACCCCGGTGCCAGTTCTGATGTTTTCATCATTGACCTTTGAAGGTGCCCGGGTAACGCTGGATGCCCTGGACGCTGGGGCCGTCGATTTTTTGCCGAAGAATTTCGATGCTATTGCCCGCAACGCAGCCTCTATCCGTAAGTTACTTGCCGAAAAAATTATTGCCGTAGCGAGGGGGCAGCTGAAGGGTACCGCGCAGGTTTCAACCTCCCCATCTCAACCTTCACAAAAAAAGACGCCCACTGCGGCAGGGGCGAACGAGCCGGTGCCGCGTCATCTTGAACTGGTGGTCATTGGTACGTCCACCGGTGGCCCTGCTGCTCTGCAGAATATTTTCAAGAGTTTGCCCGCAGGATTTAACAAGCCCATTATTATCGTGCAGCACATGCCTGCTTCGTTCACCGCAGCGTTTGCTGAGCGGCTGAATAATCTCAGTGCGTTAAGTGTCAAAGAGGCAGAAGAGGGTGATATTTTAAAACCGGGTCACGTTTATGTTGCACCTGGGGGCAAGCAGCTGATCGTTGATAAACGCCACGGTGGATCGATTCATATTCTGGAAAGTGACGAGCGGGTAAGCTATCGGCCGAGTGTCGATATTGCTCTTGCTTCTGCAGCAAAACATTACGGTAGTAAGGCGTTAGGCATCGTCTTGACGGGGATGGGAGCAGATGGACGTGAAGGAGCCCGGTTACTCAAGCAGTCGGGTGGGCACTTGTGGGCCCAGGATGAACAGAGCTGTGTTATATATGGAATGCCGATGGCTGTGATCAATGCAGGGTTAGCTGATCGTGTCCTTCCGCTTAATGATGTTAGTAAGTTCATGAGTCAGCTCTGACTCTGTCTGGAACTCCACTCACACGGCAGGCTTTTGCCGCTTCTTTCTGTGCTATGCATAATCTGGGTTGTGCTCATTAGCTCATTGCCTGACAACCACCGTTGCAGGTGAACTTCTGACCGTAAATACCAGTTTATTTTAAAACTGACATGATATTTGCTTAGTTTCTGGTAGGGCATTGAGATTCATGCGATAAGCAGACATTCTGCTTTGAGCGGAGAGGAATACTATTGTGAAAATCTGGTCGATATCCAATCAGAAAGGTGGGGTGGGTAAAACGACATCGGTAGTTTCTCTGGGTGGGCTGTTGGCTGACCAGGGGCACCGTGTGCTTCTGGTAGACCTCGACCCCCATGGTTCTCTGACCAGTTACTTTGGCCAGGACCCGGACGGTCTTGAAAGAAGTCTGTATCACTTATTCTTTGAGCAACGCTGGCGCAATGTGGATTACATCCGCGATACATTGAAGGCAACCAGCTTGCCGAATGTTTCTATGCTTCCTGCGACAACCTCCCTTGCCACTCTTGAGCGGCAGGTAAGTGGTCAGGACGGTATGGGGCTGGTACTCGCGAGGAGCCTGGCGCAGCTCTGGGATGATTATGACTATGCCTTGCTGGATACTCCGCCTATTCTGGGAGTCCTGTTAGTCAACGCTCTTGCTGCCTGTCAGCAGCTGGTTATCCCAACACAGACTGAACACCTGGCGCTCAAAGGTCTGGAGCGAATGGTGCATACCCTTAAAATGGTCATGAAGTCACAAAACCGTGAGCTGCCATATACAATCGTTCCGACGCTGTTCGATCGGCGTACATCCGCTTCATTAACCAGCCTTAAAGAAATGCGACGTACCTATCAGGGAGCGTTATGGGATGAAGCAATTCCAGTGGATACCCGGTTGCGTGATGCCAGTCATGAGGGAATATTCCCCCACCAGTTAGATCCGAATACTCGTGGCGTCCGGGCGTATCGCCATCTGCTTGCCCAATTAAGTGGAGAGAAACGCTGAAATGTCGGGGAATACGGATGTCTTGATGGGGTACTTTGACAGTCTGTTGACGACAGTCGATGAGGACCCGAGAAAAGCCATCGTCAGCGACCTGCTCGCTGGCGCTGCGGCACAGGCGCCTGAGGAAGAGTACAAACCGGTCGCGACCGATACCATTGCTTTGGGAATGCGGGTTATTGCATTAAAGCCACCGCTGAAAATTAATGCAGTAGCGATCAACCGCATTACCGCTTTGCGGTTGCTGCATGTCGTTCAGACGATTCCCCCCAGCCGGCTGAAACTTCACGTCCTGTCGTGTTGCGCAGGTGTCCTCGATGTCTGAAAGCCAGCTGACGGACGACAAAGTCACTGCGCAGGAAGCCAGTACTCTTACTAAAGAAAATCAGGTTGATGGTGTTCTCCAGAACTATCTCGACCAACTTCTGATTGTCGCTACAGAAGTATCTGTGGTGACTGAAACAGCAGCTGCAACAGAGCCTGTGGTGGTGAACGATGTCGATACATCGGAGATTACCGGGACGCTGATGGAAGAAGCGTCACTTTCGCTTCAGCCGGAGGTAGTCACAGATGAAATTCAGGACTGGGACCCATACGCCCTTGATCCAGAAGTTAAGGTTGAAGAGGCATCCCCAGAGGCAAATATTGTTTCGCAGGAGCTACAGACCAGCGTCACCGTAGAAGACGAGATCGCCACCGTTACGAAAGATAAAAAGAAGTTGCTGTGGGATTCGAGTCAGGGTGTCGAGTGTCTGTTGTTCAGTGTTGCTGGTTTAAAGCTCGCGATTCCTCTTTCCCAGTTGGGGGGCGTGTACCCAGCTGAAAACATGAAAGTAACGCCACTGTTTGGTCAATCCGACTGGTCTCTGGGGGTATGGCAGAGCGATACCGACAAATTGACGATCGTCGACAGCGCCAGATTGATTATGCCAGAGCGCGGCATATCTTTACGTGAATCTGGATACGAATACCTCATTCAGCTGGATCGTACGCCTTGGGCGCTCGCTTGCGAAGGTATTTGCGACACTATTACACTGGTTTCTGAGTCAATTAAATGGCGCGGAGACGCAAGCAAACGCCCTTGGCTGGCGGGCACTGTCATTTCAGAGATGTGTGCTTTGCTGGATGTACCCAGCCTGGTCGATCTTCTTGAGTCTCACTTGAAGTCGAGGCAAGGCTGAACCCCTGAAAAGCCGCTGTAAACCAGCGCTTTACCCGGCTTTGGGCTCTCTTTTTTTAAGTTACAAATTTTCCTTCATTTCGGCTGGTACACTTTGTGCTCTGATCTATAGTTAAGAAAGGTTTGTAGTGTTTTTGACACTGTCAGGCATCGGCCTTTCTTAGCGAGGATGTTTTATGTCAGCAATTGCCGCTAAAAGTGCGGAAGATCCGGTACTCCAATGGGTAACCTTCCGGCTTGAAAACGAGAGTTACGGTATTAACGTGATGCAGGTTCAGGAAGTACTGCGTTATACCGAAATAGCACCAGTACCCGGGGCGCCACCTTATGTACTGGGCATCATTAACCTGCGGGGTAATGTCGTCACTGTGATCGACACCCGACAGCGTTTTGGCTTGCCGACATCGGACACCACAGACCAGACTCGTATCGTCATTATCGAGGCAGAGAATCAGGTCGTGGGCATTCTCGTGGATGCGGTGGCTGAGGTGGTTTATCTACGTCAGTCAGAAATCGAAACCACTCCGAATGTCGGCAATGAAGAAAGCGCCAAGTTTATTCAGGGTGTCTGCCATAAGAACGATGAACTTCTTATTCTGGTGGATCTTGAAAAACTGATGACAGATGAGGAGTGGACAGAACTTCACGGTCTATAGGGGTCTGTCATGCTAACACTGACGCTGGTTCATTGGTTACTCATCGGAAATTTCACTGTTTTGCTGGCAGCGGCAGGATTTATCGTCGCGCTGCGTAAACAGCAAAGCAGGGAGACACAGCAGCTGGAGGACAAAATCCTCCAGCTGCAGCAGGGGCAGGAGGCCATCAGCAAAAGTGCAATTGGTCTCGGCCGTCGGATGAAGCAGGTGGAGGCGAAAGCGGCAGCGGCAGACAAGCGTCCCGCAGCAGCCCCAGATGCACGTTTTGAACAGGCCTCCCGTCTTGCCGGTATGGGCGCGTCAGCGGATGATCTTATCGACTCCCTCGGAGTGGCGAGAGCAGAAGCCGAATTGCTTGTATCTATGCGGCAGAGTGCAAGCGCCTGATGGTTGAGACCTCGCTAACACTTCAGCGGATTTTCACATTTAATATGTGAACCGGTTACGAATCTCAACGTGAAAGGCCACGCCGCCTCAGAAAGCTCTTCTATACTTACTGATACTGCCTTTTTGATGAACAGAAAGGTGTTAGCGTCAGCGAGGAGGGGTATCGATGAAATACCTGCTATCGACGATCATGGCTGTGGCACTTGTAGCTGTGACGGATCAACCTGCTGTACACGAGTATGACAGATCGGTTCAATGGCACGCACAGGTCCTGAAGAACACGATGTTTTCTGAGCACACTCCGGGATTCAATGACCTGTATATGATTGAGACGCCTGACAAGGGCCGTCAGATCGTCATCTACTGCAACCCATCGTATTGCTACAAACTCCGGGGTCACCACCTGACTGCATAACTGTCGACTGCTTGCTTATCAGTCTCTGAACAGTCAGGTACTGCCCCCTTGCTCTTATGCGCCCGCTGCGAACAGAGCGATCACGCAGGCCAGACCAGCGGCCCACACGAGTGTGCGTAATGCAGCCAGATTTGCCAGATACATTGCACCGTACACGATACGGATACCAATAAACGCAATCGCCAGAGTATTGATGTAATCTTGTTCTGCACCGGTCAGGTGAGCAATGATCACGGCAGCAGCGAACATCGGGAACGCTTCGAAGCTATTCAGCTGAGCCCAGTGGGCACGTTTGCGGAAACCTTCCTGTTTTTCAAGAAACTCGCGCGGCGAGTAGTTGTTGTAACGTCCACCGCTGAATTTAGCGATACCTGTAAAAAGGAATGGCATCAGTGCGGCTGCCAGCACGCACCAGTAGGCGAGAGTCATAGTATTTCCTTGTTCTGATAAAAATTGGCTCTCAACGGGCGTGCTCTCTATGTATTAGCAAGCCTTAGTCTGAAGCCGCGACAGGGCAATCCTGAAGACTGTCTTCAGGCGCTTCCGGGTCAAAACAGTAGCCACCGAGTGGAGAAGCGACAAGGTCATTTGCGGCAGAGAAGCCGTGTCGCACCGATTCCCGTCGAGGTTTGGCGTTTATGCCCTGTATCTCCTCGTAGGCTGTCCAGATTTCCTGATGAACAGATTCAGCAGACGCAGCATAGCGGGTGACTTCTCTATCAGCCTGATCAAGGATGTCGGGGAAATAGTGAAGAGCAGTACCTGTGAGTACACCGCTGATTATAATACCGGCAGTGGTCTGCAAGGTTGAAAAGCCTGCAGAGGCACGGAGTGAAAAGTGCACGATGGCTGTCCCTGATGTGAAGTGGTTATGATTCCAGTTCACCGACCTTAACGGATCTCTCTCAGGTGGCCAATGGCACATGCAGGCCGGAGCGCCCGCATGTCGCATTAGTCAGTTTAGCGATAGCTGATACCCAGGCGATCATAGAGAAAACCGACCACCCAGGCGGGGCCAATCAGTAAGAACTGAATGTCTTTGAAAAACGACGGTTTTTTACCCTCTATGTGGTGCCCGACGAACTGCATAATCCAGAGAATCACAAAGGCAATAACACTGGTCAGCCAGAGCGGTGTGTCTGTCATTTGTTCATAGACGACCGGAAACAGAAGGCAAAGCAGGGTAAATACTCCAAGTCCTTTTGCCAGTGGTTTAGACAGTCTTACATAGAAAGTCATAGTGACCACTGCGCCCAGGACTGCCCAGTTAACCAGTGGTATAGCTGCCAGCCAGTCAGGCTGCGGAATTTCCCATAACAGGGCAAAAATCACCAGATAGATCAGGGGTACACAGAACCAGTGGATCAGTTTGTTCAGTGGGTTCTGATGGCTTTCACCATACTCAGCGAACCATTGGTCAACAGTTTTACGGCTCATCGCAGTCTCCGTTTGTTGTTATTATGCTCAGTCTACGTCAGCCCTCGGGTTTTATCTTGTCATTGCAGGTCAGAGGTTTGTTCTAAGCAATCATTATGACGACAGAAAGGAAATCATCGCAGTTACGTGTGTCGGCGCACTGGCTGACCGTTCTACTTCAGGGCTTTCGCTCTCTGGGCATTTCTGCGGATAGCGTATTGCAGGAAGCGCGTATTATGCCGGGCGAATTGTCAGAGCCTGACGCGCGTATTGATCTGGAGCGCACTCTGTTGTTCTGGAAAGCCGCCGCAGCAGCGACAGATCAGCCGTTAGGCCTGCGGTTAGGCGAGTACCTTACGCCACTGCATTTTCCTCTATTGGCGATGAACCTGATGCATAGCCGGAGTTTGCTGGAGGCATTAGGCATGGCAGAGCGTTATTCGTCGGTCATCAGTGAAGGCGGACGTTTTTCTCTCAATCAGGATAACGGCCAGATGCATGTGATCTATCTGCCGGGCGACAGGTCGTTCAGTCGTGATCAGATAGACACCGTACTCCTGTTACTCAAGAAGTTCGGCGAGTGGCTTTACTGCCGCCCGGTACCGCCGGTCAAAGTGCTGCTGGGTTTTACCGTCGACGAGGCGGAGGTTGAAGAATACGAACGTGCTTACGGTTGTATTCCGGAATTCGGAGCAGATAAACATGCCCTGGTCTACGACGTTGCATGGTTTCAGAAGCCACTGCCTGGTGGTGAACCAGCACTCGCCGGTATGCATCAGCAATTGCTGGATGCCCAGTTAAAGCGAATTCAGCAACCTGAAGTGAGAATCCGAGTGGAGCGTTGCCTACAGGAGGCTGTGCATCTTGCCACTGACCGTGAGGAAGTTGCCTCACGCTTATATATGAGCGTCAGTACGCTACAGCGTCGCCTCGTTGAAGCCGGAACCAATTTTCAACAGTTACTGGATGCCGAACGTGAGCGTCGGGCGACGCAGTTGCTTAGGGGAACAGACGTACCGATTGCCGACATCAGTGCTCTGCTGGGCTTTGCCGACGGCAGCGCCTTCAGCAAAGCGTTTAAACGCTGGCAGGGGATGACTCCCCTGCAGTATCGTCGTAGTGACTGACTTCTGTTTTGAAATTACAGAGCATCCAACGCTGCGATCAGGTCGTCGTGATGGGTTTTAGTTTTGACTTTTTCCATGATGTGGACGAGCTTGCCGTCTTCATCAATGATGAAGGTAATACGATGAACGCCCATAAACTCGCGCCCCATAAACTTTTTCATGGCCCACACGCCGTACTTCTCAGCGATGGCGTGATCTTCATCTGAAAGCAGGTCGAAATTCAGCTCATCGCGATCAATGAACTTCTGCAGGCGCTTCGGAGCGTCCGGGCTAAGACCCAGAACAACCACATTACGGTCGTCCAGCTCTTTCTGGGTATCGCGCAGACCACAAGCCTGAACGGTACAGCCTGGTGTCATAGCTTTCGGGTAAAAATAGAGTACGACTTTTTTACCTTTAAGGTCGCTGAGGGCAACCTCTTCTTCGCGTTGATTCAGGGTGGTGAAGTCTGGAGCTGGTTGACCCAGTTCTGGGAAGTCGAGTGCCATAGTGTCCTCTGTATAAAAAGTGTATAAGAATTTATAAAGGCTACCGGAAGGCGGCGATTGAATGCAAGACTCTGAACTATTGAAGTTTCAGGGCCGACTTCGGTATACAGCAGCAGGGCAGAATTTCATCATCATCAATCCATGCCATAGGCTCTTCAATATAGTGAACATCGCCTTCAACTAAGCGCACCCGGCAACTGCCACAGTAGCCTTCGCGGCATTGATATTCGATATGAATATCCTGAGCTTCGAGAGATTCCAGCAAGGTGTTTGCGTGCTGGAAACGTGCGTTACGACCGTCCGCGAATGCCACTTCAAAGATAGGTTTTTCCATGCCTTCAAAGATGGTCTGCGGCGTTGGCTCAGGAGATTCTGCGAGCAGATCAAACAGGTCACCCTGCTCGAGTACGGTATCTTCTTTGGGGAGCGATCTGGTAGTGGCGGGAAGGGGCAGTTCGCCCAGATCCATTTCCAGCTGAGTGGTGCTGCCACCGGTCAGTTCCATTTCGGTCTGGGCGTCAGAATAAAATGTTCTCGAACTGGCCCAGCGACGGCGGCCGATACGGGCCGCCCTGCGTGCGTTGGTCATGGAATCAGGGATTACAGGTCAAAGTCACCGAAGTCTGCAGTATCAACTTCACTGTCAATCGCACCTACCAGGTAAGAGCTGATTTCAGCTTCCTGTGGTGCCACCTGAACGTTATCACTGTTCAGCCAGGCGTTGATCCACGGGAGTGGGTTGTTACGCACTTCAAAGATCGGGTCGAAGCCGAGAGCGCCGATACGCTGGTTGGTAATGTATTCAACGTACTGGCTCAGGATGTCTTTGTTCAGACCGATCATTGAACCGTCTTTAAACAGGTAGTCGGCCCATTCCTTTTCCTGCTCGGCTGCTTCGTGGAAGATGCCAATGACGTCATCGCGGCACTCTTCAGCGATTTGTGCGAACTCGGCATCGTCTTTACCGCGCGCCATGATTTGCAGCATGTGCTGAGTACCGGTCAGGTGCAGGGCCTCATCACGTGCGATCAATTTAATGATTTTCGCGTTGCCTTCCATTTTCGCACGTTCGGCAAACGCGAATGAGCAGGCAAAGCTGACATAGAAACGAATCGCTTCGAGTACGTTCACCGAAACCATTGTCAGGTACAAACGGCGCTTCAGCTCGTGCAGGTTCACATCAATGGTTTCACCATTCACTGTGTGCTTGCCTTCGCCGAGCTGCTGATAGTAGTTACTCAGTTCGATAAAGTCGTCGTAGTACTTGGTTACCGAAATTGCACGGCGGACGATGTATTCGTTTTTGGTGATGTCATCGAAGACAACAGCCGGATTCGGGACAATATTCCGCACGATGTGCGTGTAAGATCGGCTGTGGATAGTCTCACTGAAAGACCAGGTTTCAATCCAGGTTTCGAGTTCTGGCAGAGAGACCACAGGCAGTAAAGCGACGTTTGGAGAACGGCCCTGAACGGAATCCAGCAGTGTCTGATACTTCAGATTAGAGACGAAGATATGCTTCTCGTGCTCCGGAAGATCCATAAAATCTTTGCGATCGTTGGTCAGGTCGACTTCTTCCGGGCGCCAGAAAAAGGACAGCTGCTTTTCGATCAGGTTTTCAAAGATCTTATGCTTCTGCTGGTCGTAACGTGCAACGTTGACGGGCTCGCCGAAAAACATCGGCTGCTCAAAAGTATCAAACTCGTTACGGTTAAAAGTTGTGTAAGCCATTCGCTGTTTTAGTCTCGTGCTATGGGCGCAGCCCCATAGCCGCGCCCCTTAATAAATCAGATTTTACACGCACCACCGGCGCAATCGCCGTCTTCCTGTACAGCTTCTTTCTGCGGGTCTTCCATACCGTCACGGGTGTTGTGGTAGTACAGTGTTTTCACACCGTTACGGTATGCGGTCAGCAGGTCTTTCAGCAGTTGCTGCATCGGTACTTTGTTGCCTGGGAAGCGGGACGGGTCATAGTTTGTATTCGCCGAGATCGCCTGGTCGACAAACTTCTGCATGATACCGACCAGCTGCAGATAACCCTGGTTGTCCGGGATCTGCCACAGGAGTTCGTAGTTTTTCTTCAGGTTCTCATAATCAGGCACAACCTGCTTGAGGATACCGTCTTTGCTCTGCTTAACGCTGATGTAACCACGTGGCGGCTCAATACCGTTGGTCGCGTTACTGATCTGCGATGATGTTTCGGATGGCATCAGGGCTGTCAGTGTTGAGTTACGCAGGCCGGTATCGACGATGTCTTTGCGCAGTGTTTCCCAGTCGTACTGAAGAGGTTCTTCACAGAACTTGTCGACATCTTTCTTGTAAGAGTCGATTGGGAGAATCCCCTGAGCATAAGTCGTGTCGCTGAACGCTTCACACGCGCCTTGCTCTTTCGCCAGCTGGTTCGATGCGCGCAGCAACCAGTATTGAATCGCTTCAAAGGCGCGATGAGTCAGGCCGTTGGCTGAACCGTCTGAGTACTTAACACCATTCTTCGCTAAGAAGTAGGCGAAGTTAATCACGCCAACACCCAGAGTGCGGCGTGCAAGGCTGGCGCGCTGAGCTGCAGGTACTGGATAGTCCTGATAGCTGAGCAGGCTGTCGAGCGCACGCACGATAAGATCAGAAAGATCTTCAAGTTCGTTCAGGTCGTCGATCTTGCCCAGGTTAAACGCGGCGAGAGTACACAGGGCGATTTCGCCACTCTCGTCGTTAATGTCGTTCAGCGGCTTGGTTGGCAGTGCAATCTCGAGACAGAGATTTGACTGACGCACTGGCGCTTTCTTCGGATTGAACGGGCTGTGGGTATTACAGTGGTCCACATTCTGAATGTAGATACGGCCGGTACTTGCACGTTCCTGCATCATCATTGAGAAAAGGTCGACCGCCTTGATGGTCTTTTTGCGGATGCTGTCATCAGCTTCGTACTTGGTGTAGAGCTGCTCAAACAGTTCCTGGTCCTCAAAGAAGGCGTCGTAAAGCCCAGGAACATCACTCGGTGAAAACAGGGTGATGTTGCCATTCTTGATCATGCGTTCGTACATCAGCTTGTTCAGTTGAACGCCGTAATCGAGGTGACGCACGCGGTTTTCTTCAACGCCGCGGTTATTCTTCAGAACCAGCAGGTTCTCAACCTCGTAATGCCAGATCGGGTAGAACAGAGTCGCTGCTCCGCCACGCACACCACCTTGAGAACAAGACTTAACTGCCGTCTGGAAGTGCTTGTAGAACGGAATACAACCGGTGTGAAATGCTTCGCCGCCACGGATCGGGCTGCCAAGTGCACGGATGCGCCCGCCATTGATGCCAATACCCGCACGTTGTGAAACGTACTTAACGATGGCACCGGCTGTTGCGTTGATGGAATCCAGACTGTCGCCGGCTTCGATCAGTACACACGAGCTGAACTGACGGGTCGGGGTGCGCACACCGGCCATGATAGGTGTCGGCAAAGAAAGCTTGAACGTAGAGACGGCATCGTAAAAACGCTTGATGTAGTCGAGACGGCGCTCTTTATCGTACGACGAGAACAGACATGCAGCGATCAGGACATACAGGAACTGAGCACTTTCGTAGACTTTGCCCGTTACACGGTTCTGGACAAGGTATTTCCCTTCAAGCTGCTTTACTGCGGCGTAGCTGAAGTTCATGTCGCGTGAATGATCGATGAATGCGTCCATCGCCGCGAATTCTTCTTCGGTGTAGTCCTCAAGCAAATGCTTGTCGTAACGCTCGCCTTCAACCATCGCTTTCACATGATCAAGGAGCGCTGGTGGCTCAAAGCGGCCGTAGGATTTCTTACGCAGGTGGAAAATGTTCAGGCGAGCGGCCAGATACTGGTAATCAGGGGCTTCTTCTGAAATCAGGTCGGCCGCGGCTTTGATCAGGGTTTCATGAATTTCTGAGGTCTGGATGCCATCGAAAAACTGAAGATGAGCACGCAGCTCAACTTCTGACACAGATACCTTCTCCAGCCCTTCTGCAGCCCAGGTGACAACTTTGTGGATCTTATCGAGATCAATCGGTTCCTGACTGCCGTCGCGTTTGGTGACTCTGAGGGTAGCGTTCATGTTTTCTGTGCCTGTATTCAAGGGGAATCTACTCCATCTTTCCCTGACGGCGCCGGTGTCTTAATGCTTGACATTCCGGTTGTTTTAACTGCGGAAGCGCGCTAAGTCTCTGACGTCATGTAGGTTTTTTACTTCGCCACAAGATAATGCGCCCAGTGGGTGAATTCAACCCCATATCTTGTGTTGTTTCGGCACTATTGGACAGCTCGTATTGTGGATAAGTTGTGCGTATGTGGTGGACATGAAGGGGGTAAGCGACGCCAGCCCAGTCACCGCCTGATGGGCGACTTTTCTGAGTGCTAAAACGGCCGTTCTGATATAAATGTCGACTGTTACTGTGCAACAAAGCGTAACAGCGTCTAAAGTTATCTATAGTTAAGATAGTGGCGTTGCTGTGGCTGTTTCAGCTGAGCACAGGTTCCCAGAGTGGAACATTCGATTGTTAGGAATGGTAGGTCTTCATGTTAAAGCACGAAAATACACAGAGCCCCGAGGAAAACTGGCGAATCCTGATCGTTGAGGACGATGAGCGACTCGCTGCCCTGACCAAGGATTACCTGGAAAGCAATGGCCTGATTGTGACAGTAGAGGGCGATGGTAGCCGTGCTATTGACCGTATCAAGTCGGAGCAGCCTGATCTGGTCGTGCTGGATCTGATGTTGCCAGGCGAAGACGGCCTGGCAGTGTGTCGTATTGTTCGCCCGCATTATAAAGGGCCGATTCTGATGTTAACGGCACGGACTGAAGACCTTGACCAGGTTCTGGGTCTTGAAATGGGTGCTGACGATTACGTCGCTAAGCCTGTCCGCCCACGTGTTCTTCTGGCCCGTATTCGCGCGCTGTTGCGCCGCGTTGGCGACGGCGTAGAGGAAGTGGAAGAAGAAGGCAGCTCATCATCGCGTCTGACGTTCGGTAACCTGGTTGTCGACAGTTCGATGCGTGAAGCCTGGCTGGAAGGTGAGAGTATCGACCTGACCAGTGCCGAATTTGATCTGTTGTGGCTGCTCAGTAGTAACGCCGGACGGGTTCTGACCCGTGAAGAAATTTTTAACCAGTTACGTGGCATTGAATATGACGGCCAGGATCGTTCCATCGATGTGCGTGTCTCGCGGATTCGTCCGAAGGTGGGTGATGATCCAATGAACCCTAAGCGTATTAAGACGGTACGTAGCAAAGGCTATCTGTTCGTCAAAGAGCTCTGACCCGTTACAGGAGTAAACGGCTATTTTTATTCGGGTATATTTCGGGCTCCTTGGTGCTCTTCTGGCGGTGGCAGTACTGTGCTCAGCCGCCTTGCAGCTCGTTAACCTAGTGCGTTCTGCACAGTTCTACGAAGAAGTCTCCCGCGGCAGTCTGTATCTGATCGGTGAGCGCCTCGCATCGGATGAGGGGGCGTTGCCGCGTCTTGAAGCGGCGTTTGATGCGTCTATTGCGATTCGTCCTGAAGATGATGGGCCAGAGGATGAGTATGAGCGCTCGCGCTTACTGCGTGGCCAGGTCATCGTTACTGTTTCGCCGGATGGCAAAACAGCCTCTATGCGCAGCATGATGCCTGATGGACAGTGGTTGTATGTCGACTTTAATAAGCTTTCTGAGCTTCAGGTCAGGGCCACCGCTCGCCTGTTAGTCGAACTATGGCAACGCAGCGGAGAGGCAATCGATAGCTTCCTGGCGGATGTGCAGAGCCACTTCGGTTACCCTCTGTCCGTGGTGAATATCGCCGATCTGGAAATATCGGCAACCGATCTTGCACGTATGCAGTATGGTGATGTATTGGTGCAGCTTGCCGTCGATGGTGCCGGTGCGGATGCTTACATACAAATCCCTGGGGCTGAGCAGGTGGTCCGTCTCGGTCCGGTTGAAAAATTCAATCCATATTCTTTCAGAGCTGTTTTCGTTATTGGCACTATCGGTGTTTTACTGATTGGCCTTGGCGTTTATTGGGTGGTTAACACCTTTGAAACGCGTCTGCGAAAACTTGAACAGGCGACCAGTCGTCTGTCTCAGGGACACCTGAATGCGCGAGTGAGCACTTCTGGTGAAGATGCTGTTGGTCGCCTTGGTCATTCCTTCAATAAGATGGCTGAACATATTCAGCGTCTGATCTCAATTCAGCGTGAAATGGTACGCGCTGTGTCGCATGAACTTCGCACACCTGTTGCCCGTATTCGTTTCGGGGCTCAGATTATCGAAGATTCGGTAATGGATGACCCTTTTGTATCAAAGCAGCTCGCTGGTATGGATGCCGATATTCAGGAGCTGGATGAGCTGATTGATGAAATTCTGACCTATGCACGTCTTGAAGAGGGCGGCCCGATTCTTGATTTTCAGAAGATCAACGTTGCCGAGGTCGCTAAGCAGGTGGTCGGCGAAGCCCGGCCACCCGAGCATGTTGCTGTTTCGTTTGAGGGCAGTGGTCCAGAGGGTTTCCCGTTCTCTGAGGTTGAACCGAGGTACGTGCACCGGGCTATTCAGAACCTGGTCGGTAATGCAGGGCGTTATGCTAAAGGGCGCGTCAAAGTGCGATGCAGCGTAGCGGACGATATCTGTCGTGTAGATGTCGAAGATGATGGCCCTGGAATTCCGGAGGAGGACTGGGATCGTGTTTTCAGCGCGTTCGCTCGCCTGGATGACAGCCGGACCCGCGCTTCTGGCGGTTATGGCCTAGGATTATCGATTGTGCGCCGGATTATGTACTGGCATGGCGGGCGCGCGATGGTGGGGCGCAGTGATGAGCTTGGTGGTGCGCGTTTCAGTTTAATCTGGCCGCGCGTTCACACAGACTGACAATGTTATTGGCCACGACTTGCAATGCAGGACAAAATAGAGCCGTGAGTCGGTACGTTTCCAGACACTTGTAACATAACGTTACAAATAGTCACCTTCCAGCTATAGATTACTTGCTTCATACAGGTCACTATAAGCGCACGTATCCTTTGGAGACGTGGTGAGAATGTTGCGACACACTGTGTCGCTTTGTTGGGCCTCCTTTGTCGAGGCCCTTTTTTTTGGGCCGGTTTTGTTACATCAGCTTTCCGGTTGAACTATTCCTTTCAATGTCGCAAATGAGCTTTCTGCAGCGGTCTCGATGAAGTCCTTGAGATACTGAGTTCCGGATTGCTCTTTTCGGATGGCTGCATATAGCACAGGCCAGACTCCAGCTTTACCTAACGGCCGTACGGATATCAAACCTGCATCAAGGTAGGTCTGAAGCGCCCAGTTCGGCAGGCAGGCGACGCCACGGCCGCTGGCGACGAGCTGAATCATCATCAGCGTTAATTCGGTTTCCCGCGTTGCTGAAGGCTCAATGCCATGGGGTTCAAGAAAACGTTCAAAAATATCCAGGCGCCGGCGGTCAACGGGATAGTGGATCAGGGTTTCCTCGCTCAGGTGCTCCGGACTGATCCACTCGTATTGGGCCAGGGGGTGTTGGTTAGCGATTGCAAGAACCGACTGGTATCTGAACAGCGGGATGTGCGTGACCACGGGATCGTCTGCGGGGTCTGACGTAATCACCAGATCAATGTCGCCTCGCCTGAGTGCTTCAAGTGGCTGAAAATGGAAACTGGTTGTGAGATCAATCTCGACGTCGGGCCAGTGATCGCGGAACTGATTGATGGCTGGCATTAACCACTCAAAACAACTGTGACATTCGATCGCCATGTGGAGTCGTCCATCATGCCCCGCTTCAATCTTCTTCAGCGTTTGTTCTGTGCGTTGAATCATAGGTAAGACGTTATCAGCGAGTTGCAGTACCTCAAGGCCCGCCCGTGTGAAACGGATTGGGCGTGATTTCCGTTCGAACAAACGGGTATTAAGACGCGACTCAAGATCTTTGAGTTGATGCGACAGGGCCGACTGAGTGAGATGCAGGCGCCGGGCAGCATCGACGAGACTCCCGCTGTCTCTCAGAGCAATGAGCGTTTTCAGATGGCGTATATCAAGCATAGAGATCATTCTTGAGAATATTTCATGACAGTTTAGCGCTATCTATTAATTTATTCATATATGCCGCATTTTTACTGACATATCTGGAAGCGATTTCGTGGAGCAGTTAGTCTGGAGTTTTAGTCAGATTGGATCTCACTGTATGTCGAAGTATCTGCTTAGCTTTGATCAGGGCACAACCAGTAGTCGCGCCATATTATTTGGGCTGTCGGGTGAAGTGATTGCGCAGTCACAGGAAGAATTTGAACAGCATTTTCCGAACCCAGGTTGGGTCGAGCATGCGCCTTCAGATCTTTGGCAAACCTCTCTGAAGTGCGCGCGCGATGTTCTTAAGCAAGTGGGTGCTAAAGCCTCTGATATTGTTTCGATTGGTATTACTAATCAACGGGAGACAACGCTGATCTGGGACAGGCAGACTGGCGAACCTGTGTATCCTGCTATTGTCTGGCAAGACAGACGAACCGCGGATCTTTGTCGTCAGTGGGAAGGCCAGAAAAATGAGATATCAGCGCGCACCGGACTTTTGCTGGATCCTTATTTTTCGGCCACCAAAATCCGCTGGATACTGGACAACGTTGAGGGGGCCAGAGCGCGCGCTGAAGCGGGTGAGCTGGCGTTTGGCACGGTCGATACCTGGTTGATCTGGCAGCTGACAGGCGGGCGCTCTCACTTAACGGACGCAACCAATGCCTGTCGCACCATGCTCTATAACATCCATGAAGAGTGCTGGGATGCCGATCTGCTGTCCTTGTTTGATATCCCAGCGCCACTGCTTCCTGAGGTTCAGGACAGCGCATCAGACTTTGGCAAAACTCTGAGCGGCTGGTTAGGTGGAGCGGTTCAGATTGGCGGCGTGGCCGGTGATCAGCAGGCTGCTTTGATCGGTCAGGGTTGCTTTTCTGAGGGGATGATCAAGAGCACCTACGGGACTGGCTGCTTTATGGTGCTGAATACTGGGCGTGAGGCGGTGACATCCAAGCATCGCCTGCTGACGACAATCGCCTATAGGATCAACGGCGAAACGACCTATGCTCTCGAGGGGTCGATCTTTATGGCAGGTGCGACGATTCAGTGGATCCGGGATGGCTTGCAGCTGATTAAGGACGCCAGGGAGAGTCAGTCTCTGGCAGAGAAAACGGGTTACGAAAATCCAGTCTATATGGTTCCTGCATTCGCAGGCCTGGGAGCGCCATACTGGGATCCGGATGCGCGGGGCGCCATTTTCGGTCTCAGTCGGGATAGTGGAATCAAAGAGTTGGTTACTGCTGGGTTGCAGGCGGTCTGTTACCAGACCCGTGATCTGCTTTCTGCGATGGAAGGCGATGGTGCCAGAGCCGCTGAACTCAGAGTAGATGGCGGTATGGTGAAGAATGATTGGTTGGTTCAGTTTTTGTGCGATGTGCTCGGGGTACGGGTCACAAGGCCCCAGATTACCGAGACAACTGCATTGGGTGTCGCGTATCTCGCGGGGATTCAGTCCGGGGTCTACCAGAGCCTGGATGAAGTCGCAGGTTTGTGGCAGACGGAGCGGGTCTTTGTGCCAAAAATCTCTAAAGTGAAAAGGGACAAACTGTACGATGGCTGGAAAGATGCTGTAGGACGCTTGTGCCGCCCAGCATGACGTGGTTATAACGGAAATCAGGATGGAATCGGACCGGAATTGTTGTCCTTATGTAAAAGGCTCTGGCGGGGGGCGCCGTCACCCATTATTCTGACAGACAAGATACTTTGGGAAGCCTTTATGGGGCAGCTAAGAAAGGACATTTTACGCCGGCACAGCCTGGCTGCAGCGGGTGTTCTTCTATTCAGCATTCTTTACTACGTCGGCTTTGGTATTCAGTACGGCGCGTCGCCGAACGCTTGGTTCGGCACCATGGTATTTTTCTATCTTGTCGTCCATGGAATTACTGCCTGGTACATTTACTCGGGCAGAGCAATGGAGACTTCCGATCCCAGTATGACAATGCCAGTGATGGCGCTCGTGATTCTTTACATGTCTGGGCTAATGATTCTGGCCCCTGAACTGCGCGGAATCATGATTCTGGGTTATCTCAACATAATGCCTTTTGGTGTATTCCGCCTTTCGGGACGGGGATTCGTTGGTATTTCTCTGTTCACTGTTGTTAGTTATTCGTTAGTCATTTTTTCTACCCACTACAGCGCCAGTGAACTGCTTGTTCCAGAATTTGAAGTGGTTATCGGCGTCGCTTTGATGACGAGCCTGCTTGTATATGCATTTATCGGTCGCGAGTTCTTTATTCTGAGGAAAGCCTACGGCGAGAAAAATTCCGAGCTACGGCGCGCGCTGGCCCGTATCGAAGAACTGGCGGTCACAGATGAACTGACGGGGCTGAATAACCGGCGTTATCTGCTCAAGACTCTCGAAAAGCAGAGGGCTCTGTCTATCCGCCAAGAGATCCCGTTTGTTGTGGCCTTCATCGATATTGATTATTTCAAACGCGTCAATGATGAATACGGTCACAGGATCGGAGATCAGGTACTTGCTGAACTCGCCCATCTGCTTCGTGTATCTGTCCGGGAAATTGATCTCGCTGCTCGCTACGGCGGAGAAGAGTTTGTTCTGCTGCTGTCAGGGCTGAATCTTGAAGCTGCTTCCGGCGTTCTGGAGCGGATACGTGTTTCGGTCGAGAATCACAGATTTTCTGAGGTGGATCTGGAACAGCGGGTATCGATCGGCGGTGCCGAGTATCATCCGGATGAGGCTTCTGAGGATGTCCTTAACCGGGCTGACCGGATGCTCTATGAGGCGAAGCGCCTTGGCCGTAATCAGGTCTATCTGGAAGGCGCTCAGCAGTTGTCACTGCACTGAGCGCCACAGAGGACAGCCTCAGTCCTCTTCTTCCTGGCAGAGTAGGAACTCCAGCAGTGCTTTCTGGGCGTGAAGGCGATTCTCAGCTTCATCCCAGACCACTGCACGCGGATCTTCCATGACTTCATCAGTCACTTCTTCACCGCGGTGCGCGGGCAAACAATGCATGAAAATCACGTCGCTCGCTGCTTTGTCCAGCAAAGCAGGAGAAACCTGAAATGCCTGGAATTTGCGAATGCGTTCTTCCTGCTCTTCTTCCTGACCCATTGACGCCCACACGTCAGTCACGACGAGGTTCGCGCCTGCGACAGCTTCTTCAGGGGTTTTGAACAGCTGAATACGGTCACCGCCTTCGCTGACGATGCGGGCATCAGGTTCGAAGCCTTCTGGCGTGGCAATACGCAGATTGAATCCGAATTGTACCGCCGCCTTGATGTAGGAGTGGCACATATTATTACCATCGCCAATCCAGGCCACTGTTTTGCCCGCGATAGAACCGCGATGCTCAACATAGGTCTGCATGTCGGCGAGCAGCTGACAGGGGTGAAAATCGTCTGTCAGGGCGTTGATGACGGGTACAGAAGAGTAGGCAGCGAAGCGTTCGATAATGTCATGATCAAAAGTACGGATCATGACAACATCAACCATACGCGAGAGTACACGTGCAGAGTCTTCGACGGGCTCGCCACGACCTAACTGGGTATCGCGTGGCGACAGGAAGATCGCGCTGCCACCGAGCTGGCTCATGCCAGCTTCAAAAGATACTCGGGTACGGGTGGATGATTTCTCGAAGATCATCCCCAGTACTCTGTTCTTCAGCGGCTCGTAGATTTCTCCTGCTCGCTGCTTCTTTTTGAGCTCGATAGCCCGTTCAATTATCCAGTTGAGCTCATCCGGAGAGGTGTCCGAGAGCGTCAGAAAGTGTCTCACTGTCTTTTCCATTGGGTCATTCATTGAGTTCATGGATCAGCTCCATAACTCCCTCTACGATCAGGTCTGCTTCTTCTTCTGTCAGTGTCAGTGGTGGTAGAAGACGAATAACATTGCCTGAGGTAACGTTCAGCAGAAGGCCTTTTTGGGTGCCCTTTGCCATTAATTCGGTGCAGTCTTTTGTCAGGGCAATACCCATCATTAAGCCACGTCCCCGGATTTCGGAAAACAGAGGGTTGTCCTGTAAACGCACGTTGAAAGCACTGGCGAGGTAGTTACCCATATGAGCTGCGTTCTCAGCCAACTTTTCATTTTCTATGGTCGTTACTACCGCATTTGCGGCGGCGCATGCCAGTGGGTTTCCACCGTAGGTGGACCCATGGCTTCCGGGTTGCAGTACTTCGGCTGCTTTGCCCCGGGCGAGACAGGCACCAATAGGTACGCCATTGCCGAGCCCTTTGGCTGTGGTAACAACATCCGGAGTGATGCCGAATTGTTGGTAGCAGAAGTAGCTGCCAGTACGTCCGTTGCCGGTCTGAATTTCATCAACCAGCATCAGCAGGTCATTCTGGTCGCAGATATCACGCACAGCTTTAATGTAATCTTCGCCGGCCGTTGCCAGGCCACCTTCACCCTGAACAGGTTCCAGCATAACCGCGACGATATTCGGGTTTGCGCGAACGACTGCACGGATGGCATCGGCATCCATATATGGGACACGTACGAAACCATTCAGCAGAGGACCGAAACCTTCCTGCGCTTTCGCGTTGCCGGTAGCCGTCAGTGTTGCCATGGTACGACCGTGGAAAGCTTTGGTCATCACCACGATGACAGGCTCTGAAATGCCTTTCTGATGGCCGTATTTTCTCGCAATTTTGATGGCGGCTTCGTTGGCTTCTGCGCCTGAATTAGAGAAGAACACATTATCCATTCCCGAAATACGGGTCAGGTTTTCAGCCAGTTCCTGCTGTCGGCCGATGCCGTACAGATTTGATGTATGAACGAGCTGGCCCGCCTGCTCCTGAATCGCGGCGGTTACGGCCGGGTGCGCATGACCCAGACCACAAACAGCGATACCGGTCAGGGCGTCCAGATACTTACGGCCTTCTGTGTCGTACAACCAGCAGCCTTTACCGTGGGTAAAGGTGACGGGTAAACGGCCATAGGTATTCATAATGGCGTGCATATGTGTTTCTTCCTCAGAACGCAAAAGGGCAGCCATGGCTGCCCAGATAAATACCGCGCCCGGTTTTAATTAGGCGCATTCGAACTATACGAGAGGGGATGCTGTTTGTAAACGCTTACCCCTTGCCCTTTGTTTTGGTGTTGTGCGCGCGCGCATGTTTCTCAATATGCATCACGATTTTAGTGGCGACATCAATACCGGTAGAAGACTCAATGCCTTCAATGCCCGGTGATGAGTTCACTTCCATCACAACCGGCCCATGGTTTGAACGCAGGATATCGACACCCGCGACGTTAAGCCCCATGGTTTTGGCGGCACGCACTGCGGTGGCCCGTTCTTCAGGGGTGATTCGTACAACCGTTGCCGTACCACCTCGGTGCAGATTCGAGCGGAATTCACCTTCGGCAGCCTGACGTTTCATAGAAGCAACAACTTTGTCGCCGACGACGAGGCATCGAATGTCAGCACCAGACGCTTCTTTAATGTATTCCTGAACCATAATGTTGGCTTTGAGGCCCAGGAAGGCTTCGATCACACTTTCCGCTGCTTTCTTCGTCTCAGCCAGTACCACACCAATACCCTGAGTTCCCTCCAGAAGCTTGATCACAAGAGGAGCGCCACCGACCATCTGGATCAGGTCAGGAATATCATCCGGGCTGTGGGCAAAGCCGGTCACTGGCATGCCGATACCTTTGCGCGACATCAGCTGCATGGAACGCAGCTTATCCCGTGAGCGGCTGATGGCTACGGATTCATTCAGTGGATACACACCCATCATTTCAAATTGACGCAGTACCGCCGTACCGTAGAACGTGATTGATGCGCCAATACGAGGGATGACAGCATCAAAGCCCTCTAATTGCTCACCTTTATAGTGCATTTTGGGGTCAACGCTGTTGATGTTCATATAGCAATGCAGCGTATCCAGTACATGCACTTCATGTCCGCGGGCCTCGGCTGCCTCAATCAGACGTCGGGTTGAGTAGAGGCTGGCACTGCGTGACAGTATGGCAATTTTCATAACGGGTTCCTGATGGGTCATAGCAACGACTGAAAAAATTAATAGATAAGATGCTTCGCTCAGCCGCGACTGACATCCACAAGAAAGCGGCCTTTGATAGCCTTTCGGCCTATCAACATAGGGTACTTCATACTGCCGCGGTGACTGAGGCTGATTTCAGTTTTAAAGCTCAGGCCACCTACGTTCATTTCTGTACCGATAATATAACGCTGTGAGCTATGCCCGTTCGAACTGGTGATCACACGCTGCTCGACGACCGGCGCTTCGCACGTTTGATCAATCCGGGCTGACTGTTTATTAAACTTTACGTGAAACCGCACCCAGAGTTCGCCATCGCGTCTGAACTCTTCAATATGGTCAGCATGAAGGCTACTGGTAGCAGCGCCGGTATCCACCTTGGCGTCGCAGCCGATGCCAAGGTCCGGGAGTTCTACAGCTTCGATGAAGCCGAGTACATGATCAGTCATCTGTTTCCGTGTTCTCATAGTCTGCCTCCGATGCTGAGGAGGAGGCTGTAAAATAAATCTGCTTGCGAGCAAGCGCTTTGCAATAGGCGGCCCATGCGCGTTCAACCGCGTTAATAGGCTCAAGTTTCTGCTGGCAGAAGTCAACAAAGCGGACTTCTTCATCGGTCGCCGCTTCGCGTGTTCCTTCGTGCAGCGACTTCAGAGCATCGCCCATATTCTCGAGGATGTCAGCCTGCTGGCGCGTAAAGTCACCTGAGCGCTGAAAACCACGTGGAAAGTTAGCATCGTCAAAGAATTTCTTTGAAGTTTCAAAGCTTTTCGCTTGAATTTGACTCATAAAGCACCTGCCATCATCAAAGTTGTCGATCACAAAAGAAATCGGTCTTTTGTGTTGGGCGGAGTATGGTCAGGGGCGTGTCTGTGGTAAAACGAAAAAATCTTCTCGTTACGTGAAAGTTTTCTGGTTGAAATGGATACGGATCTACTTAAAACATTTATGGAAGTCTCACGCACCCGGCACTTTGGTCGTGCGGCTGAAAACCTCTATCTGACCCAGTCTGCGGTGAGTTTCCGCATTCGCCAGCTCGAAGGCCTTTTGGGTGTTGAGTTGTTTTCCCGACAGCGAAACAACATCCAGTTGACGCCTGCAGGCGAGAAACTCATCCCTCTGGCTGAAAGTAGTGTGCTTCTCGAGCAGCGCATTCGCCACGAAGTAGCAATTGCAGATGACCGTCATTATCAGTTCGCGCTTGGCGCTACCCCAAACTTATGGGACGCGGTGCTGCAACAGAAGCTCCCGGCTTTGTTGCGAAGGCCTGGTATGGCGGTCAGCGCAATGGCGCACAGCAGTAGCGCGCTGGTAAGACAGATCCTTGAACGGTCGTTAGATCTGGCGTTAGTGTTTGACGCCCCGAAAGCCGATGAACTGGTGACCCGTGAAGTTATGTCTGTTCCTCTGGTCATGGTCGCTTCTGAAAAGTGCTCTGAATGGAACCAGGCCGCCGAGCTCGGTTACGTGATGGTCGATTGGGGAACGTCATTCCGTATTCAGCACGCTCAGGAGTTTAAAGGTATGGCGGCGCCGGTGCTCAAAACCAATACTGGCCGTATTGCCCTCGACAGCATCCTGATGCACGGTGGTGCCGGTTACTTACCTGCGACTATGGTTGCACCTTACCTTGAAAGTGGTGAGCTGCATGAAGTATCCGATGTTCCTGAAATGACGCGTCAGGTATTCGCGAGTTACCTGAGTACCCGTAAAGATGATGAGCTCATAGGCGACATCATCAGCCAGCTATTGGGGAGCGGCCACCATGAGTAATACCGCACAGCAGAGTAACAGCGGCTGGCATTTCGCTGAAACAGGCGCCCCCACAGTTCTGGAGCAAACCTCACTTGATATGCCGCAGGTTTCTCCTGGCGGACTACTGGTCAGGGTCATAGCTTCGGGGTTTAACCCGATCGACACTAAAATCCGCGCCGGACTGGCGCCAATTGCCTCGGATAATCATGTGGTCGGTTGTGACCTCGCCGGTGAGGTCATTGCTGTTGGTGAGCAGGTTACCGGCTTCTCTGAAGGCGATATCGTTTATGGCTGTGCGGGTGGAGTGAAAGGCAGTAGCGGGACGCTGTGTCGTTACATCGTGGTCGATGCTGACCTGATGGCATTGGCTCCTCACTCTGTTAAAGCTGAGCAGGCAGCGGTTCTTCCCTTGGTGTCGATCACGGCCTTTGAAGCGATTGAACGCCTGCACTTACAGGAAGATGAATCCTGTCTGATTATGGGAGGATCTGGTGGCGTCGGCCAGATGGCTCTGCAACTCGCTAAGCTTCGTGGTGTTGCTGTTACGGCCACTGCCGGGGATGACATCCGCCGCGATCAGATCGCCTCGTTTAATGTGACTGCAATGTCGCACGGAGAGGCGGCTGAACATGCAGGCAAGTTCGATAAGGTGCTCGATACCTTCGGTGGTGAGAGCTTTCAGACAGCGCTACATGCCTGTGCTCCGGGCGGTCAGGTTGCAACCATCAATGCTCGTAATACTTACGACCTGACTCAAGCGCATGCTAAAGCCTTGAGCATTCATGCGGTGTTTATGTTGTTACCTTTACTGAGTGGTAAGGGCAGAGCGACTCATGGCCGCTTTCTCAGCTGGTTAGCGAAAGAAGTCGATGCTGGGCGCATCTCGGTGCCTGAAACGGAGGTGCAATCGGCGAGTGCGGTTGCAGACGTTCACCGGCGCTACGAAGCCGGTGAGCTGAAAACGAAGGTCGCTTTTACCCTGTGACGCTGAGTGGCCTTATTCTATTCCGAGCAGTTTGTGGGTCTGCAAGCTGAGCTTCCATTTTGGGTGCTTCATGCAGTAATCCACGGCTTTTCGGGTGTTGGAAACAGATAGACCTTCTTTTGCCCCTTCAAGCTTGTCGCTGGCGATCACTACAGGCTCGAAGTCTGCCATTGGTTGCAGGTAGCAATGCTCAGCGACGATGTAATCAAAGCGTTCTGGTGGAGCATCTGCTTGTGGGTATACCAGTTTCAGTTCGTCGCAGTTGATGACGGCAAGTTCAGAGTCGCCTTTCGGGCTAAGGCATATCCAATCAATACCGTCCGGTAACGGCAGGGTGCCGTTGGTTTCGATGGCAACCTCAAACCCTGCCTTATGCAGCTCATCGACAAGCGCTGAATCAAGCTGGAGCGCTGGCTCGCCACCGGTACAGACGACATAGGGCTTTCCCTGAACTGAATTTCCTGAGGTCTCTCCTGGCCACTGCGATGCAATGATTGTTACCAGTTCACTTGCAGAATACTCACCACCCAGGTGTCCGTCGGTACCGATAAAGTCGGTATCACAGAACTTACAGACAGCGGCAGTACGGCTGTCCTCGCGGCCATTCCACAAATTGCATTTAGAGAAACGGCAGAAAACAGCAGGGCGTCCGGCTTGAGCGCCTTCCCCTTGTAATGTGTAGAAGACCTCTTTAACGCGGTAGGTATTCTTTGCCATCACGCCGACTCGTAGGCAATAGGGTCGGTGGCGCTATTAGCAGCAAATGCTTCAAGACGCTCAGTGCATGAGCCGCATTTGCCACAGGCTTTGTCGCGACCGTTGTAGCAGGTCCAGGTCTTGCCATAATCCAGTCCCATCTTAAGTCCGTCGGCAAGAATTTCGGTCTTGTCACTATTAAGATAAGGCGTGACGATATCGACGGGCTCGTAGTTGGCCAGCTTGGCAACCCGGTTCATCGCATGGACAAAGTCTGGCCGGCAGTCGGGGTAGATGGCGTGATCCCCCGAGTGGGCGCCATAGAAGACCTTGTTGGCGCCTATATCTACCGCATAACCAATCGCGAGAGAGAGAAGGATCATATTGCGGTTTGGTACCACAGTAGACTTCATGTTGGCGGCTTCGTAGTGCCCTTCAGGGATTTCAATGTCTGACGTCAGAGACGAACTTTGTAATAGCTGGTTAATAGCAGTAATGTCGATGATCTTATGGCTGATCTCCAGTTCATCGCAGACCCGCTTGGCGAACTGAATCTCTTTGCTGTGGCGCTGCCCATAGTCAAAGGTAAGAGCATACAGATCAAAGCCTTCATTCTTAGCGCGGTTGAGTATGGTGAACGAATCCATGCCACCGGAATAAATTACGACTGCCTTCTCTGCCATCACAAGACTCTCTTCTATATATAGGTACAACACATTCTGGGTCGAGCAGGCGGGAGTATACGCGTATGCGTAACTACTTAAAATTTATTACAGAAAGTAGTTGACCCAAATCGCCGCATCTCTATAATGCGCCGCTCTTGATCGTTACCCAGCACAGCGCTGAAACGAACAGGAAAACGGGTCGAAAAAAAGGTGTTGACCAAGTCTGAAAAGACTGTAGAATGCGCCGCCTGATCCGACGGAGACCTCCTCGGAGTGATCTGGTTTAAGGTTTGCAACCTGTTGATTTTAAAAGATTTTTTGAAAATTAACGGTTGACAGCGAAGGGTTCTCTGGTAGAATGCTTCGCACTGATCGGGACGCTGAGTTGTTCGGGTCGGATGTCAAAAATTAAGAGGTT